>JAUVLV010000068.1 GCA_030600545.1 Candidatus Aegiribacteria sp.
AATGTAATAGCGTTACTCAACATAATGTTTTTACACATATGCCCACAATTTATCACAGCAACAATCTGTACCCGCTCAAGAAGAGGTTAAGAGGACTGATGTGCTTGGTATTGATACCGTATTCTTGGACAAGCTCCTAGGTTTTCGAAAAAGACGGAGAAGGTTCATGTAACCCTCTTCAATGCGCGATCGAGGTACAGAAAAAACTTTTCAGGGAAAATTGGGACAGGATAGGAGAACTGCGGGTTCGAATCGCTATTCATTCCGGAGAAGCAGAGAAGCGGAAGGATGACTACTTTGGTTCTGTCGTAAACGAAACCGCAAGGCTCATGGAAGCTGCCTGGGGCGGTCAGATACTGCTCAGCCAGCAGGCGGTGGACAAGTGGGAAATGCCGCCTGACGCAGAACTCGCGGATCATGGAGTTCATCTGTTGAGAGGCGTCTCAGAACCACAGCATATTTTCGGCTTCATTCTTGATCACCCCATCACCTCCGATGAAAACCGTCCGGAAGATCAAGCATTATCTCCGGGAACCGCAAACCGAGTCTTTACTGGCCTCCATTCGTACGAAGGCGGAATTCAGGACTTTCAGGGAGTTTGCTGAAGACATACTTTTGAGAAACTGGAAACCAGGATGAAATCATAGCTTTATCCGATCAGAAGATAAGTCATCTACCTTATTACTATCATCCTTGCTGTAGTTTTACTGATCTGTTCGCGGAGACCTTCAGTGTGTTGTCGGTAGAATGGCCTGGAAATTGGTGAAGGTTTCTCCGGAGTTGACATTGAGAACGTTACCTTCTATGAAATATGTTGAAGTGTGTTCTGGTTCGTTCGGAACTGCAGCATTCTTTGAAGGAGGTGTCTTTTGATTTTTGTATTCTTAATGATTATTGTACAGACACCGTCAATGATCAGTGGCGGTGTTCTTTCATCGAACAGTGTTGTTATTAATGAGTTTATGGCAAGCCCCTTGAGTTCATGCACAGAAACCGATGGCGAATGGATAGAACTTTACAACAACACAAATGACTGGATTAACCTTTCAGGATGGAAATTAGAGAATAATTACGGACAGGAAATAGTCCTGTCCACGTACCTGCTTCCGCCCAGTAGTTATTTTGTTTTGGCAGCATGTGGAAACGAATCACTCAACGGCGGCCATACACCCGATTATGTTTACAGTGATTTCTGTATTAACGAATCAGGTTCAATAACCCTCTTTTGCAACCCAAGAGTGATGATCGATGGAATCGAATACGACAACAGCTGGCCAATTCTGCCAGGTATTTCTTGCGAGAGGGTAAATCCGGGATGGGTTTCAAATATAGCGTCAACCTGGGATGTCGCTACACTGACCTACGGAGACGGAGATATGGGAACTCCCGGAGTTCAGAACAGCGTTTACGAGAATTCGTTCGCACAGAACAGTTGGGCTTTCATCAAAGCCTTTGTAGAGTAAACTTAACGGAAGAATTACTTGAAACCATCACTGACGCTGATTCTCGTCCTTATGGCGGGGTATTTGTTTTCTGATGACCCCCTGATAGTTTTCTTTATTGATCCTACCTATGCGGAGTATTCCGGGGATGCCATGCTGGTATGTACCCCGGGAGGAAGGCATTACGTAATTGACGCTGGAGACCGTGGCTACGACCCGCTATGGGATTGCGGCGAGGAAAGGGTTCTTCCCCTGCTCGACAGCCTTGGTGTAACTTATCTTGACGGAGCTGTGGGAACACATCCTCATTCGGATCATATAGGGGGGCTGATATCGGTTTACGAGACAATTCCCGTTGTAACCGCTTACGATTCAGGCTGGCCCTACGGAGGAAGTTGGACTTATGAGACTTACCTTCAGTCTATATTGAATAACGGATCGGATTTAGTTATTCCCCGCAGGGGGGATTCTCTTGATTGGGGCCCGGAGCTTACGGTGGAAGTGCTTCATCCTGTCGATCCCATGTCACCTTCCAACATGAATAACTCATCCATAGTACTCCGGCTCACGTATGAAGAAGTATCGTTCCTGTTCACGGGAGACCTGGAAACCAACGGCGGCGAGGACATAATCCTGGCAGCCCTTTCCGCAGGAATAATTGAGGATATTTCAGCAGATGTACTGAAAGTTGGACACCACGGTTCCTTCACCTCAACCTGTACGCAGTGGCTGAACAAGGTGAATCCGTCAATTGCAGCCATTTGTGTGGGGGCGGGAAATCCCTATGGACATCCCCACAGTGAAGTAGTAAACAGGCTCAACGGCAGGAACATCACCATTTACAGGACCGATCTGGACGGAACCTTTTACCTTTCTTCGGATGGTGATGACGTATACTGCAACACCATGCCCCCTGACAACGGAGGTCCTGATCCGGTTAATACATTCGCTGTTTATCCCAGCCCGGCAACCACGCAGGCCACCTTTTCATGGAATACCGATGACGGTCAGAACTGCGGTATAACCGTTTATAATCTGAACGGCGAGAAGGTTCTTGATGTGCAGGCATCTGGCGGTGTTTACATCTGGAACCTCAGCACCGGTGCAGGGGTGGCTTCCCCGGGTCTTTATGCAGCTATCTTCAGAACGTCGGGAGGTGAAGCATTTACAGAGTATTTTACCATTTCGCGCTGATCTTATTTACTTCTGTATCCTTTGCTGCAGACACCGGCACCGCTGATCTGCTTGTATTGTCCGCCCCGGGATTTCCATCGGTGATGATGATGGGACCTGCAGGAAAGGCTCTTGCAGCCGGACCCGAATCAGTAACGGCAAATCCGGCGATGATAACATCGGGATTCACCGCGTCCGGGGGAAGTTGGAACCTGCAGACAACGGGGATTTCCGTAGCGGGAGGATTTTCAGCCGCTTCTGACATGAACTTTTCAGCCGGGATAACTTACCTTGGCAGGGCAGGGATACTCCGCAGAGATGATACCGGTTTGATAACCGGAGATTACTCTTTCAGCTCAGGTAGCGCCCTTGCAGGAGTGTCGTATTTACTTGCCCCCTGGCTGAAAGGAGGGGTTTCGGCAGGACTTTCCTGGGAGAATATCGGTGAACAGGGGGGAACCGGGCTCACTTGCAGCGCCGGGCTCGCAGCCGATCTTCCTGAAGGGATAACCGCTGGAATAGTTGTCTCCGGTATCGGTCAGGCTCCATCCTGGAACGGTATCAGGAAAGACATGCCCACTGAGGTTTCAGCAGGAGTGAGCTATCCGTTCGGGACCATACTCACATGCTTTGCCGGGTGCAGGGCAGGGTTCTTCACCTCAGACGCATTTGGAGGCGGTCTGGAAATCGAATATTCAGACTTTGATCTGACAGCAGGGTACCAGTACGTGCCGGGTGAGGATGAAATAAGCGGGTTCTTTGCGGGGCTGCAGTACAAATACACCTCCGGAGGAACCTATACGATAGAAGCAGCGGTTTCTCAGAGGAAAGAACTCAACTGGCCGGTTTTTGCCGGGATATCAATATCTCTTTAACTTTTTTATTGTCGCTAAGTGTCGCAAGTGAAGTCCGGCCCCTTGAATTTTTTCGCTGAGGGATAGATGTCAAGATCGTAGATGATTTCACGACTGGGCATGGGAAGCCTGTCCAGAGGAACACCTGACTCCTTCAGAAACTTCTCGGCAAGGGAACCCCGGTAATCCGAGAAAATTACGATTCTTTTGATGCCCGCGGCAAGAAGCGCCTTTGCGCACGTTGTACATGGCATATTCGTAACGTACGCAGTTGCCCCGTCGATTGAGATCCCGTGCCTTGCAGCCTGGGCAATGGCGTTCATCTCCGCATGGTTGGTTCTTACGCAGTGGTTATCAACAATAAGGCATCCGGCGTCTTCACAGTGTTCAAGCCCCGGCAGAGAACCGTTGTAACCTGTTGAAAGGACATATTTGTCTTTGACCAGTACGCAGCCGCAGTGCATCCTGGGGCAGGTTGACCGTTCGGACGCGATCATGGCGAGCTTCAGGAAATATTCGTCCCAGGATGGCCTCACCTTGAACCCCTTTCTCATGTGAGATTATTCTTGTGCCGGGAGAATGATTGTACTATTAAAAGGCGTAGTCAAGCTGGAAGCCCAGTTCTGTTCTTGAATCACCTTCGGTTTCTTCCCAGCCTGACCCCAGAACCTCAACATCCTCAACTGCTTTTCTTTCGAAAACACATCTGAGAAAAAACCCATCCGATATTTCGGCGGAGGCCTCGCAGAAAAGAAGAAAACTTCTATCGTAGAGAACCGTGGAGCCGAAGACCCCGGGGAACGAGGATCCGCCCGCGTATATCCTGGAATTGTAACCGTCTGTAGAGCAGGCAGCGCCTCCAAAATCGAGAGTAAGCCAGTTCTCGGGCATGTATCTGAATTTCAGTTCCAATCCCGCTCCGGTCTCGGTTGAATCATCGGAGGAGCTGCTCCATCCGGATACCTGCAGTTTCGTCCTGATATTCAGCCTGTTCTGCGGTTGCCAGGAGTTTCCAAGCCAGCATCTCCAGCTGAATTCGTCATCTTCGGTTCTAGTTCTGATGCCTGTGGTTGCCTCCATGTGCCAGGGGAAGCGGTATTTTGTTTCAAAAGAAGCGAGCAGGAGGCTGCTATTTTCGTGGAAGTAAGTTCCTCCGCCGGCCTTCAAAGCCATTCTGGGGAATGCCTTCCATCGGAAACCGTAGCAAAATCCGATATCACAATCTCTGGAAATGGGCGGAGAGGTTCGCTCGGAGGGGTAGTTTTCAGGATTGCGCATTACCATTAACATATGCCTGAAAACTGTCAGGTCCTGAGACAGGGAACCCCAGGCTGCAGCGGTGGTACCGGAGGAATCAACCCCCACTGACGTTTCACCGGAGAGATTCATGCCCCCAAGGTCGGTATTCCAGTCGATCCCACACCTGAACCAGCTGTATTCAGTGGAATCGTTCATTGAGGACGCGGCGGCTGTAACTCCCCATTTCCGGCCTGAAATTCGTACCGCAGCCAGCTTTTCTGTCAGGACATTTCTGCACTGAACCTCGGACGAACTTCGGTGGTATCCGCCTGACAGAGAATCAATCGGGGACAGGGCTGCCAGAACAGAGATATCAATACCACCTGCTGAAAGCAGAACACCTGCCCCTGTAAGGGAGTTGCCCCGGCAGCTCCAGGGGGAGGTTGCCGGTTCTATGCGGTTTCGGGCATTGGGAGGTTTGTACAGTGCAAGTTCACTTATACTTGAAAACCGTCCTGGAAATGCAATTACAAGACCGCTGCCCAGATACGCCTTCAGCCACCCGGCAGAGACGGAATTAACCGGACTGCCCGCTGGAGTCCAGATTGCTCCACCGGCGATGATATCAACCCAGTCCTCTCCTCTTGCTTTGTCCGTCAGAAGGATGAACCTAAAGAGGTCGGACTCGTACCTGAGCCTGTTGTAGAAATCAAATTCGTCACCGGTGTAGTAATGCTCGAGGGTTCCTCTGCAGTCTGGAATGCGCCTTTGAAGCCTGAATCTGAGGTCTCCTTCGCCGGCAGAAAGCGCGGCAAGAGAGAGAAGGACAAAAACAATAAATGAGTTTTTCATTCAACCACCAGGTATTCATTGAGCACCTCGAGGATGGAAGGACCGATCCCGGGGACTTCCTGAAGATCGGTGACGGATGAAACGGGACCGTTCTGGCGAAGCCATGACGCGATTGAGGAAGCCTTGGAGGGGCCGATTCCCGGGATTTGCTGCAGTTCTTCTTCTGTTGCTGTGTTAATATCGATAGGGAACTGGATCTCCAGAGGTTCTTCTTCGTTACCGGACTCTGGCAGATGAAGAGAGGAAGGATTACTCGCGCAGTTTCCCCAGCACAGGGCGACTGCATGTGTTCCGGGAAGGGAGGAGTGCTCTCCGTATCCGTACTCCATGCTCAGGGATGACAGAGAAAATTCAAGGGCTGCCCAGAATCTTGTCGGGCTGGTTTTTATTCCGGTAGCAATGCTTACCATAGGAGAAGGGGAAAAAGCGGTATGAAAAGTGTATTCAATATCGAGTTCTTCCTGTCTTCCCGCACCGGCCGCGCAGACTACATTTTCAACCGGAACCACGCCGACTGCAAGCTCGAGAGAGCGGGGGGCGGACGGGTCGCCAGAGGAGCCAAGATCGGTTCGCAGCACACTTTTGAACAGTGCTGTCCCGTAAACACCTTCAACCGGGGTCCATACAGTGGATATGTCAGCCGACCCGCCTGAAGTACTGCCGTACCCGCTTATCTGGAGCCTTCTGATGGAGATACCGGCACCAAGAACAACTCCGTTCATAAGTTTCCAGGCTGTCGCGGCTTCAGCGGTGGCTTCCGAATAGGATTCATCGCCAGAAAGGAGAATCGCGGCTCCCAGAACATATCGGCTGAACATATAGCATCCCGCAACTGCAGTTCTATCAAGTCTCCTCAAGCCATGCGGCCGTGCGGCTGAAACGGCTATGCCGTGCCCCTCCAGAAGGCCCATACATGCCGGGTTGGCCGTTAGTACCAGTGGAGTTCTGGGAAACAGTGCTGACGCGACGCCTCCCTGCAGCCAGGGGGATTCGAAGACAGGTTCAAAGGCTGCCATTCCCTCAGTACAAATACTAACCGAAACTATCAACAGAATCGCTGAAATTCTCATACGGAGAGTTTACGCATTAATTGGAACACTTTCAAGTGCCGCGATATATCGTGGTTGACAATCGGTCATTTAAACATATGTCTGTAATGTTGTTAAATTGTTTGGTCGGTAACCCGACTTTATCTGCATCACAGGAGATAACGGATGCGTTCTGGGAAATTCGCGCCCGTAAAAAAACGGGGCAGGGGCAGGATTACGCATCTGGCCTGCAAGGTATTAGAAAAAAGATTTCCTGATGTTACGGACTCTTTTGAAGAATGGCTTCCGTCGAGGCCGGACTGGATCCATGAACTGCCTGATATTGATATACTTCAGCGTGAGCTGATTGAACTGAAAGAGCGCGGAGGGAAAATCGTTCTTTACGGGCACGATGATATGGACGGTATCACGGGTATCTACATAGGTATGAGGATACTTGAAGGTGAAGGCTACACGGTTGTACCTATAATGCCCAGAAGGCTGACCGATGATTACGGCCTTCTTCCGAGCAGGATGGAAGGTGTGCTGCTGCCCGGTGACCTTCTTCTTACAGTAGACTACGGGTGTTCAGCCGTTCACGGTGTTAAATGGGCGCTTGATCTTGGTGCCAGGATCGTTATAACAGACCACCATACGCTTCATTATCCATTGCCGCCTGCCCATGGAATGATAAATCCGCAGAGAGTGGGCCCTCCCGCAACTTACATGGCCGGCTGTTCGGTTCTGTACGCAGCTCTTATTTCCATATATCCAGAATGGGAGAACAATCCTGAACTTCTCATCGCCGTTGCCCTTGGGACCGTATCTGACCGCGTACCGCTTCTGGGATGGAACAGGTACCTGCTGGAGGAATTCAGGAAGGTGAACATCGATAAGCTTGAAGGCGGCCTTGCTGTACTTGCTGAAGCATGGCCGGCAAGGGAAACAGCGTGGACAGGCTCCATGGTTCGCCATGCCATTTCTTCGGTAATAGGTAAGGGAGAAGGCTCGGGAATAGAATTCCTCCTCGATTTCATGATGGATGATAATTACAAACGGTGCCGTAAGATCTGGAAACGGCTGAAGAAAAGCAGCAGGAGGAGAGCTCATATTCTATCGGAAATCTTCTCTGAGGCTATTAAGAACAGGGATGACCAGGCTTCTGCTTACGGGATGAACCTTGTCTATCTTGATAGTATACCGGACGGGATGGGGGGAACACTTGCGAGCAAGCTGAGCAGGATCACTCACAGGGGAACGATAATCGTATCTCCAAGGGACGGTGACAGACTTTCCGGAGAAGCCCGTTCCTATGGGGATTGGGATATGGCTGATTTCCTGGTGAGTATGGGAGACGTGTTTACCTCTGCTGGAGGGCACCGGATGGCCGCGGGATTCAGCAGCGAGGGTATTACATGGGGCGAGCTTCGTGAGCTTCTTCTTTCGAAGATGACTTCGTATCCGGTTGATCCTGTGCCGATGCCGCATATCGATCTTGTTGTTGATGAGCTTCCGGATCCGGAAGAATTTTTGTGTCTTGCTCCCTTTGGCGGAGAATTCCTGCCTCCTGCTGTGAAGAAAGATACGATGAGGTACCTGCTGAACGTGGGTGAGAGTTCAGTAAGCTGGTTCATAACCGAGGAAAGCGGAGACTAGTAGGGACCGGACTTCACTTGCGGCACTTACAAAAATTAAATCATTAATGAATGTCTTGTGAAGAGCGGAGAATAATGAAATACCTTGTTACCGGAGCTGCCGGGTTTATCGGAAGCCATCTTGCCAGGCAGCTTTTATCGGAGGGGAAAGATGTAGCCGCGGTGGATTGTTTCCGTGATTATTACGAGCCCGAGCTGAAACGGGCAAATATTGCTGATTTATTAAAGAATTCTTCTTTCAAGCTTTTTGAAGAGGATCTGTCCGGAAAAGACAGGTCATGGCTGGACAGGGCCGTTGATTCATCCGAGGAAATAATCATATACCATCTGGCGGCGCAGGCAGGGGTAAGGAAGAGCTGGGGGGAAGAATTCCTTCAGTACACAACTGACAATATCATTGCAACGCAGAACCTTCTGGAATGGTCTATGAAGAGAGGAAACATAAAGAATTTCATATACGCTTCTTCCTCATCCGTATACGGAAGAGTTACGGATCTTCCCATGGTGGAAGACAGAACGATACCGATGCCCGATTCTCCCTACGGTGTTACAAAACTTGCCGCGGAGAACCTCGTAAGGCTGTACACCAGGAATCATGGCTTGCCAAGTGTTTCGCTCAGGTTCTTTACCGTCTACGGTCCCGGACAGAGGCCGGACATGGCTTTCTCGATTTTTATAAAGGCCATCAGGGAGGAAAGACCTTTAAGGATATTCGGTGATGGGAGCCAGACAAGGGATTTTACCTATGTGGGTGATGTTGTCCGGGGGCTGAGACTTTCTGAAGAATGTACCGATGGAAGGGTGATGAACCTTGGCGGAGGAAATACGCTTCCGCTGCTTGAGGCGATTGGCGTTCTTGAGGAGGCAGTCGGGAAGAAAGCTGAACTGGATTTTTTACCGGTTCAGCCGGGAGATGTCCGCGATACGTTCGCGTCCACCGAACTGCTTTCGAAGACAACCGGCTGGAAACCCTCCACACCACTGCTTGAAGGCCTTCGCTGCCAGATATTTGAAACAGAAAACCGGCAGAATTAATCCGCCGGTTCCTGTATTTGCTGCTCTACTTTAATTTATGATGTCGCTGTCGTCTCTTGGTTCGATCTTGAAGTTATCGCGGGAGAACCAGAGCAATCCCGTAAAACTGGAAATGTGATCGCCTACAGCAGGGGTGTAGGTAAAATCACCCATTGTGCCGGCATAGCATTCTCCACTCCCGTCATCGACAGCCCATGTGTAGTAAGGTAGTCCGATCTGTGTTACATCGACATCGGAAACGGTGACAAACACGGATTCCCATTGTTCGGGGTTAACAGATGTTGACAGATCGCCGGTGGTCATCTGTTCCGGGGCCGGGATGGTATGTCCTCTCGAGTGGACCACATAGGATATCGGGTATTTGACCTCAGTCATGTAGTAATACTCATCCACAACACCGGTTACCGTTACACTGTCACCTCTCTGAAGGCCAGCTAGATCGTCGCCATACAACAGCAAACCACTCCATGGGCCGCCACCTGCATCGGCAAGAGCAGCGTATGTCGAAGTTGAAACAGCAGTATAATCATCCGGGTCAGCGGTCACGATCCCTGTTACGCTGACAGTCTGACCGTCAAAGGGTGATGCTGACAGCTGTCCCTGAACCTGATAGCAGGTGAGGTAATCACCGGTGCTGCCGGAATCGGCGATAACAACCTGCACTTCGTTGCTCCAGGCGGTGTTATTGCCGGTATTCTTCGTCTGTAACGCGAAGTAGTAAGTCTCGCCCCAATCGAGGCCGGTATTGACAAAAGTAGTATCCGAGGCG
>JAUVLV010000032.1 GCA_030600545.1 Candidatus Aegiribacteria sp.
CCACTACCTGATCCGCTTCAATCAGTATCTCTGCGGGAATTGAATTTATCATTGCAAGAGCAATCATGAATCCCAGATCAGTCATACTCAATAACCTCCGGAAACCAGTGTTTCAGGCTTCGAGACTTTATGGTTACGAAAGCTGTTTCTTGCCTTAAATGATATTACCAGGGGTAACACTGCTCTGTCAAGGTATTAACCCTGGTTCATCTTATCTTGTTATGGCAATGCTTCCAGAAGTTCTGTTATAGCCATCATCTGATTTGACTACAAATAAATAGATTCCGTTCGGGCTGGAGTTCACGTTCCACTGGTGAACCGCCTCAGAAATACAATCGAAGCAATGAATCAATCTTCCTGTGATATCGAATACACTGATATGATCGCCTTGATTCAGATTGTTGAAAATCACAACATTTCCGTTTTTGTAAGCAATCGGTTTCGCATCGGCGGCAGATGACCTGTCATCTTCGGTCGATATGCCCGTTTCCGGCAGACCATCCCATATTTCCAGATCGTCGAGCCATGTTCTCCCGTTTCCGATTGGTGTACCACCACTGGTATTTGAAGGCCATCCCACAGTCCTGAGTGCCACGCCGTTGTTCTGGTTGATTTCGTCCCTGAAGTGTACATTGGATGAATCAGCCACGTAGACACCATCAACCCTGACGAAGAAGCTTCCGGTTGGGCCGGTTGTTCCGAGATCAAGATAAACTTCCATCTTGTGCCACTCCATGTTGTCCAGATTTCCACCTGAAAATGTGAGCCAGCGGTTGTACGTGATCACGTATCCAGGGTTGCTCCTCAGGGTTATATGAAAGTTGTCATCTCCGTTTTTCGCCAGAACGAACACGAAGTCGCCGCCCCACTCACCGTAACCGATATAGATGTTTTTATTTTGAATAGTGCCGGAGTAGTTGATATCGGTCTGCCACCTTTGATACCACCTGAAGTAGTATGTGGATGTCTGAACACTGTCGAACAGGAATCCACCGGTGTTCCCGTGAGTTACCGGAAAACCTTCATTCGCGTGTGGATTGCCTGTGATCCACGGATCATATGTCATACAATAATTGCCGCTTACTGGGTTTTCATCCGATCTGGTGAGTTCCGACATGAGCTCTTCCCAGTAGTAGGAAGTTCCTACGTTTCGTTCGAGGAACCATTCGATATAGGCTGTATCCTCGCAGTCCTCGAAAAGCAGGATTTCAGAACCGAGGGATGTGCTGGAAAATATTATCAGTAAGACGATTACTCGTGCTATTCCATTCATGATGGTTGTCCTTTCACTCCGGGTTGATTTTCATCCGATTTTACAGAGATCAACCTTTCTTTTCCATCAGTTTCTGATAATAACCGCTTTGTTTTCGTATATCTGATCATTATCGATGTTCATTATAATGTAAAGATAGATACCGCTTGGAACTCTGCCGGTGTCCCAGACAGCCTGACCTTCCGATTCGTAGAGCCGTGTGATTTTTCTGCCCGAAATATCGAAGACGGTTACACTCGAACCGGACGGAAGTTTGGTAAAGGTAATCATGCCCGGAGATGATACATGTCCGGAATGCGGAATCGGATGGAGGGCTGGATCGATACCTGTTGTGCTGTATTCGTAGGAACCTATGTCCCACGCTGTTCCCTGTGGCCTTGTAATTCCATCCAGATCGAATTGTACGATTGACTGAACTTCGTCGGTTCCTGTGTCCGTTGCCTGAGAGGAAGATGTGATATGGTAGTCTTCCTGCTGCCAGTTAACGAAAAGATCGTTCCAGTTCGAACAGACCTGGGAGTGAACATCGAAACCATGAGCCTGCCATTGCTGAAAGGTCATGACAGAGCTTCCTCCGTCAATGCTGAGCCGGTCTTCCAGGATGCTGTAGTCGCTGGTGAACCCGGATATGGATGAAGCGTCGACTTTAATACTGCCATTCCATGAATGGTCATTAAGGATGATGTTGTTGCGAAGCGATGCATCTGTAGACCCGGTGTTGATGTTGATTCCCCATCTACCATCGTCGGGCATTACAATCGTATTGTTGTAGACATCGACATCGTGTGACCCTGTGGCGCCGTCTATCATGAAAAGACTTATGCCGCTGGCGTGGTTGTTGTAAAGAAGGTTGTTGAAAATGACAGACTCGATTACACCGTCGCAGTTGATGGCTGATCCGCCGTTTTGACCGTTGTCGTGTATGATATTGGCTTCGACGATGGCGTCCGAAATGATACCATCGCCTCCTGCGCTGAGGTCACCGTTCATGTGGATCCCGCAGCCGCTGTTGTGATGGCTGTGGTTGAAACGGATAACAGGGTGATCACCACTGTTGGATGTGTAGATGCCGTGCTGTGTAACGCTATAGCAGCATTCGTTGTGCTCTATAGTAACCCAGTCGGCGAAACCTGTAAATATTCCTCGGGAATTGCAGTATTCGCAGAGGCAGTGCCTGATTGTGACGTTTGACGATACGGCAACCCGAATACCGTTGCGTGGCAAACCTGTCAGTTTGAACCCATCGATAATGATCCATTCCGCATTTTCGATGTTGATGCCATCTGTAGTAACGGGATTCTGCTGATCGATCACCGCATTATCATACATTGCTGCGAAGACGATTGGTGATGTTTGAGAACCGCTGGTTCTCAGATCAAAACCTGTATACTCGCCATTCAGCACAAGAACGCTATCACCGGCCGTAACTATATCGGCCGCGTACTGGAGAGTCGCGAAGGCTGAATCGGGGCTGGTGCCGCTGTATCCGTTGTTACCGGTGGGGGAGACATAATAAGTTCCGGCGTCTGCGGGTGCAGCTGAAAGCAGCATAGCGATCATGGCAGGAAGAAAAGCTTTTAGTGTAAACTTCGTATTCATAGTTTTCCTTATCTGAGTGATTTCAATATTGTACATTTAACAATAATATAAATCATTCATTCATGCATTCACAAGTATTACGTTCCATAAACGGAACATTCAAGGTAAAGCATTACAGCGGGAAATTACTGAATCAGAGCTTGACCAGTGCCAGTAATGCGTGACCACCGGTAGATTCAGCCCGGATGAAGTAAGTTCCGGAAGGCACCTCCTGACCTGAAGCGTTCCTGCCGTTCCATAAGAAGGTGTTACCAATCGAATCATTCCTGAGTACCCTGATTTCTCCGCCATGGTACCATGCCAGAAGCAATCCGCTATCCGATGGGTTCCGGGTCATAGCTGCAGGTTCTGAGGGAGTGGGATAGGGAAACGGGAATACATATGTGTATGAGGGGGCAAATACTGTCCACGAATACTGAATAGAACCGCACACCTGCGGAATCAGTCCAGAGCCCTACAGCCTCAGATGAACTGGAACCGAGTGCGGAAATTGAAAAATCATACGAACCTTCAGAATTAGTTGACCAGATGAAGTGCGTATACATGTCCCCAATATTGTCCATAATTCCGGGTTCTTCCTGGTGGAGGTGGGAAAGGATATAACCCTCATAATAAAAAGGAATACCATCAATCGCAACGATATCAACGTTCCCCGATACAGTTGCAGAAAGCAAATACAGGAAAAGAAAAGGAGTGATAAACTTCTTCATCTCGATCACCTGCTCCTTTTATTAATCACAAATACCAACCTTACAATACTTACTAATTATTCTTTTCTATCTTCACGTCAAGTTTGTATGGGGCCGTTGTATGGGGCCGGGCCTCGAGTTCATTTCCTCGAACGAAAGATTGACAACGGTGGCAGACATTGTGTCTCGTTTGTAGATTCCGTTGTACCGCATACAGTCATTTTCACTGATGAACCTGATGATTCCGAGTTTGAGGTTCTTGCTCCGGTCGTGAGATCACATGAGGTATTCGGTTCTCCGGGAGCCAATGCCAACTACGCCTTTCTAGAAGGCGCCAGTGATATCATCCTCAGAACTTTCGAGCGCGGCGTGGAGAGAGAGACCCTTGCCTGCGGCACCGAAGCTGTTGCTGTCACGTTTTGCGGAGGATTGCTATTTTCCGGACCGGATCAGCCTTCCGGTGCGTGTCCACGTAAGAAGCGGGCTTGTTCTAAGGGTAGGTATGGACGAACATTGCTGGAGGATTTCGAATGATGAAGAAAATGCTTGGAAAACTGTTCCGGGATAGCAAAACAGATAAAGCAATCAGAAACAGAAAAATTCTGCATTTCCCGGATGATCTGACAGCTCCGGCGAAGCTCGCGGTCTATGCAAGACAGAGAAAGGAAGACATCTGGGCAGCTTTGTTCCTAATGCATTCGCTTCAGACACATTTTCCGGATGCAGAACACATTCTCGTATGCAGAGAAAGAGATGTCGAACTTGCCGGAATGCTTCGAACCCTTCCCAAAACAATTTCTTACCTGTCTTCCCCCGGACAGGCGATTCAAACATCCAGAAAACAGTTCGGGGAGGATACCATCATTTTCTATCCCTATGTTGATATTGATGAAATATCCTCAAGCTTCCTGATCTATTCAGGAGCTGGAATATGCATTTCAACAGTTATCGACCGGGTGATCAATCTTACGGTGAAGGTCAATACCCATATCCAGCCGGAACACATATTCAAGATGTGCGAAGTTCTGGGTATCAAACCTGATATGCACTGGAAACCCTCTGTTCCCCGTGAAGATTCCGCAAAGGCCAACTCAATCCTGTCTCCTGTTACCGGAAGGGCTATGCCGTACATTGTGGCTACAACCGAAACTGCGGACATACTGGAGAAGAGCAGGTCCGAGATACCTGTCCGGATACTCATAATAGATGGAAAAAGGCAGGAGATACCGGATGTATCAAGGGGAGTGATGGCGGCTATTGTCGGTGGCGCTACGGCAGTGGCCACAACCGATCCGTGGCTATGGCTGAAAGGCTGGGCACTGGAAGTTCCGACAGTCGGTTTTGATAAGAGAAAAAGATTTCCAAACTGGGGGACCGAACCTGCAGCAACAGAGGAGCAATTCCTGGAGCAATGGGCGGAACTGCTCCGAAGAGGATGGTGATGGACCTCCTTATCAGAGTGCCCAACTGGCTCGGTGACCTGATAATGAGCCTTGAATCCCTTAATGGCCTTCGCAGTGAGTACAACAGTATGGCATTCTGGAGTCATCCCCGGGTAGCTGAACTGCTGCCCGTATTTCTCCCCGGCATACCGGTTATCCCGCTGGAAGTTATGCCCAGATGCTTTGAAACAGTGCTTCTGATGACCAACTCGTTCAGCTCGGCACTGAAGGCCAGGCGGACGGGAGCATCTGCAATACTGGGATACTCCGGGGAAGGCCGAGGATTCATGATGACAGGAACCATCAGACAGAACAGAATGCGCAATCACCACCATTCCGCAGATTTTGCAGCACTCACTGGAATGCTGGGAGCAACCCCCGAGCCGCTGGATATCTCACACATTCAGCCTGATGGACAACCGCATATAGCCATGTTTCCGGGTGCAAGATTCGGTCCGGCGAAAATGTGGCCGAAATTCCCTGAACTGGCGAAAATACTCTCCGAGAAAACCCGGCTGCCTGTGATATTTTACGGTGCCGACGGCGAGAGGAATCTTCTTACAGAAATGGCGAAAAACCTCGATAATTCTGAAGTGGAAGCTGGACTTCCGGCATCAGTGCTCTGCAGCAGACTCAGATCAGCAACTCTGGCAACAGGCAATGACTCCGGAGGTGTGCATCTCAGCGCTGCGCTCGGTGTACCTACCGTTACGATATTCGGTTCTACCTCTCCTGAATGGACTGCTCCGAGGGGCAGAAGAACTGCTACAGTTTACCTGAACAGGCATTGTTCGCCGTGTTTCAAACGAAGGTGCCCACTTGGGGGGCAGTCTCCCTGTCTGTATGACATCAAACCGGATGCTGTTCTTGATGTGTGCATGGAACTGATGGAACATCAATGAAACTCCTCCTGATAGACACGGATTCTTTGCCGTTCTTACCGGTCTGAGGATATGCCTTATTTACAGTGGATTTCAAAATTTCATAGTCTCTCCATTAGAACAGTATCGTACCAGAGGCGGTATTCTTTTCCCCTGAAGGTTTTTCTCTCCTCTTCCTTAAGCCCGGCATACTGATAATTCTGTGATTCGGGAGCTTCAGGACCAACATATCTGCGATGCAGCACCTCTCTGCCGTCTGAACCGTAGAAACTTTCAGCTGGTGTACCATCCTGCCACGCCCAAAAAACTGCCAGGCAGTGACCGTACTGCTTGTCACCAATGGTCAGATCTACCACACGGGCACAGTAATCCTTGTTTTCCCCGCACGAATAGGATAAAGGAAATAACTCTTCCCCTTCCTTCATGAACCTTGTCTGGGGATAGGTTTCATCTGCCGTTACCCGCATAACCCAGTCAAATCCCTGATCCATGATGTTGAAGTAATCAAGGATATTTGGTATGGGAGGCTCGCAATCGGAATGTTCAATAAGTACTTCATAACACTCTCTACCCAGTACATTCACCTTTCGGACTACCTGGGTCTGAACGGTTTGTGTGAGAACTCCACCGGGATAGTCGAAGAACCGGCAAACCTCGATGTGACCTTCTTTTAGAACCGTTCCGAAATAAAGCCCAGGCCCTGCAGTGATAACTTCCATCTCTTCATCAGGAAGTTCCTCTATCCTGATATCCGGTACTAGTTTTACCGGCTCCGCGCTTCTTCCTATTCTGGACATACTCAATACCTCTTTCTTCATTTTCGCCCGGCTTTCCCAGAGGCGACGTTTTACCGTGCCAAGGGGAATGCGGAGTCTCCGGGCAACCTGCTTTTGAGAGTAACTGGAGAGGTAGGTCAGACGTGCGGTTTCCCGCAGCTTCGAGGACAGTCTGGACAGGGCCAGCAGAGCCAGTTCCGCCTGAGAGTCGGTATCATCGCTGCTCGAATCCACGGCATCACTGTACTCATCAATGGTTCGCTGTTCATCCAGAACAAAAAACCCTGGATTTCTGCTTAGCCTGTTACGGGCTATGTTCCTGGCGATCTGGCGTACCCAGCCGCCGAAATTGTACGGTGCCCTCAGGGTTGATAGCTTCAGAAAGCTTCTTAGAAAGGCTTCCTGAGCGACATCTTCCGCGTCATGGATGTTGCCCATCAGACCGGTCAATTCCGCTACTATCCCCGTCCGGCAGCGCCTTACCAGATCGTTGAAAGCGGGAATATCGCCGTTCCGAGCCGCTCTTATCAGTTCTTCGTCCGATCTTTTCTCCATTATAAAAAACCTCCGCATTACACTCTATTAACCCATGAATGTTTCAAAGGTTCGGTTTGATTCACGGGTAAGTGTAGAGGAAGATAACATCGATTGAACTAAAACCGGCAACCATGTGTGAGGGCGAACCGAAGAAGCCGTTCTCCTATATAGTGCATACGTGAGGTCCGGAGAACCAGCTTTGTATCACCATATCCTGCGAGTCCAGAATACCGCAAATTCCTCTGTCTTCCAGAAAAACATACACATGGGCTACAAAGTGGAGAATATCGCAGGGCAGGTTTCAGAATCTGGTGATTTTTCTGTTCCGGTGGCATAATTATGAATACTACTGAGATGCAGGAACTGCCCGGCATTAATAAAGGGAGATGTAACAATGAATTTGATTAAATCCATAGTAATGCTGTTGGGCTTTTCATTACTTATGGCAAGTTGCGATGAAGCCAACCTGGATGATGAATATGCCGATACTTTTTCATTACTCGATGGAAACAGCTTCGTGATGGAGGTTGATAGGATTCTTGAAATATCAGACGGGCAACTTCCAATGGATGATCTTCAGGAAAATGATTACATAAAGATAGATGAAGATATTAAATATGATGTAACCTTTTCTGAGGATGGGCAAACGGTAACAATTGAACCAGGTTCTATAAGTGGTCATAAGACAGATGAAAGTGGCGAATCAGGAAATTATTATCTTGATGAAGGTGTGTTTGCCGGAGGACGATTTGTCGTATGGACGAATAACGACAGTTTCGAAGCTGAGCTGACAATATATGGCTCCGGAGTTCCAATACTGAGAAGCGAGCGTGGTTATCTGTTGCCTTTTTAAAGGTTGTCATCAAAGCCAGGCTCTTGTCTCCCACTGTCTCTGGGGTCGTATCTTGAATTTTGACATTTCAATAACTGTTGGTCGGTATTACTCTGCCTGAAAAAAGAATACACGGGGCAATTTTCTATGTCAAGCAATAAGCAAATGCTGTACGCTAATTTATTGCTGGAGGGATGTTTCTGTATGCGGTCAGGACTGCTGCATCAATCCCGCCATCGGATCTATGCCCGAACCAGCAGGTGTAAGGCCAGAAAAAATCATCGAGATCCCCGATCCCGTAGATATTGAGGAAAATATCCTTTCTGAGGAATTTTTCTATTTCCTCTCTGTCGTGCAGATAAATAAAACTCATGAATTTACCCTTGTAACCATGTCTGGTGATAACCTGATGCTGAACGGATTTCTGTTATTCGCTGTATTAGAATCTACTCAATTATCTCTTTAACTCTTCCGATCCTGCCGTCTTCAAGACGAACCTTGATTCCGTGGGGATGTGTGGGAGACTTCGTAAGGATTTCCTTTACAATACCTTCTGTCAATTTTCCCGATCTCTGGTCCTTCTTCAGGACGATCAAAACCTTATCACCACAGGAGATCATCGTAATTATCAGGCCAGGGTGTTCTGGAGGATTCATTCCAGGGCATGCGGTCAACGATCTCTCTTGCCATTTCCAGCTGTGAATCCGTCAGCATGTCATGAATTTCGCCAACAGCGTACGCGATGAGATCATGTATGTCGCTTTCGTACCAGCTCCTGTCCTCCCAGATAAAGTAGATGGAAACAGGCATATAAAAATCATCCACGAATTCTTCGAAGAACTCCCGTCTGATTCCGCCGACACCGTGATAATCCTTCAGATCCGCAATTTCATATTCAATGTATGAGGTTAGCTCATTCAGATACATTATCTGTATTCTTGAGAGTTCCAGCCTGGTGAGCATGTATGTGAAACCCCTTATATCCTGGATTTCATCCTCCCACTCAAAAATCCTCCTCACCCAGCTGTAATGGTGCCGATAGCGCCTGGATACATACTCCCGGTAATTACTCATAGCATCGTCAAACTCATCAGGCTCAAGAAGTGATGTCTCCTCCGCAAGTACCCGGAACTCCGAAAAGGTCATGCCCCCGGAGTCAATGAAAGGTTCGAGTTGATCGGACGAATCGAAATCCCATTTTTCCGCAGAAGAAGAGAATGCGAGTAAGGCAAGAACTGTAATAACTAAATACTTCATAAACAATGCTCCTTTTGGTATGATAGATGTGCATCTCCATATATCCGGGTAGAATAGTAACGTTCCATATCTTCCCTTTCCGGGAAGTGAATGAGGGGTCCGGATTGAACAGGTATACGGTCCCCGGAACAGGTTATGGGATGATGTTCCTGAGATAGAAGCCGGTTAAATTTGATTGTGTTAGTTGCAAGCTATGCCGAGCAGTTCGGATTGAAGTTGCTTGCCTGGTCGGATCGTCATGCAAAAAGGGAGACAGAAGATTATCGACACATGGGGATACAGAAGAAGGTGTAGAACCGTCAGAGCGTTATGTGCCTGACATTGGAAAGTGACCCACCGGTGGTGACGGTACGGACGATGAGTAGGTAGCATACATGACACTGTAATAGACTCTTTACATATTCCACTCGGAGGTAGAAATGGGAATCCCAGACCAAATTGTCAGAGAAGTCAGTACATACTGCAAGGAAAACGGTGTGAAGAAACTATTTCTCTTTGGTTCATACGCAAGGGGCGATGCAACACAATCAAGCGATATAGATCTCCTGGTCGAGTTTCAGATCGGCAGACAGATCAGCTACCTGGATCTGTTGATCATTAAGTCAGATTTTGAGAGAATACTGGGATCCGAGGTTGATTTGGTAGAGATAGCTTCGCTGGTGAATCCCATCCGACGTAAGAGTATACTGTCTGAGAGGATACCTCTCTATGCTTCCTGAGGACAGAGATGCGCCCTCATTCTTGATATTATCTTGGCTGCCCGTGATATTGAAGGATTTGTGACAAGTATCGACCTGCAGATCTTCGAATCGGACAAGATGCTGCGCTATGCCGTGGAAAGGCAATTGCTTGTTATAGGTGAAGCTGCGAAACACCTTTCAGAAGATTTCAAGAAGAAAGTACCTTCGGTTCCCTGGAGTGCCATTATCGGTTTGAGGAACATCTTAGCTCATGAATATGGAGAGATTCTAACTGAGCGTGTCTGGCTGGTGGCTGTCAGAGACCTAAAAGGACTTGTCGAAGAACTGCTACCCCATCTTCGCAAGCAAGGGTATAACGAAACCATTCCTTAACTGTTCAACTAACTTCATTCGATAAAATTCCGCAAATTTTTGCGCATGATTCATGCGACCCCATCGGTGGATAGAACCGCGTTCTCTCCGTAACAATATGGCTAGAGCCCCAGTACAACACAACGTCGTAGTAATAGTTCAGAATAGAGTGTCTTCATGTGATCGGACAGAAAGCTGATCGCGATAAGATCGTGCCATTTCGGGATAGATGTTTTGAATGTCTGCAAGCAGTCGTCTATCACTTTTGCAGTGAGCTGGAGCCTCCCCCGTCCGAAGTAATCGATCCAGTCTTTTCGAGTCAGCCTCCGCTTTTTGCCGTTTAGCGGCAAAGCAAGTTCCTCAATCTCCTCAAGTGGTTTCCCAATTGCCTGCATCGAGATTGTCGTGTTCAGGTAGTCGTACAGTGGTGATAGCTCAATCATGTCGTCACGCCGAATCAGGGAGAAATTCTTCAGGTGCATGTCCTCATTACCAATCAGGAAGCTGAAGAGAGATCTTCGGAATAGCTTGGCTTTCTCTACAGTGGGAAACGTGCAGTGCTGCTCAATAATTGCAGTTATCTTTTCCATACTGAAGCTGTACTTCGTATCCCGATCTTTACCGCTGAGTTGTGCGAAATCCTCTGTGGCAAGCTTTCTGGCCTTGCCGACTCGATCAAATCGCCTTATGAAGTATGTGAAAGAAGCATCCCTGGAATACACCAGCCCGTTCAGCGGAACATTCAAACATGCAATGTCAGCCAGATGCATGGTAAGACCCTCGTTCTCCGGCAACTCGGGGTATGTGCTGTGTTGTGGCTTGAGGATATAGTGACCACCCTTATCCACAATTTCGAAAACGGATTTCTTCACACTTAGTCGCGCATTGAGCTTCGGCTGGACGCCTTGAATTGATATCTTACCCGCTCGAACGATTGCTTCCCTTCGTTGCTCCGAGGCCGTAAGCGGGAAACTATTGAGGTTTGAGAGGTTTTTATTCAGCAGGCGCAGACCTTGTTGTGAGTAAGCATATGCGCCGCATTTCTCGTATGTAATGGGGCAGCGGTTCATAGAATTTCCTCAACTGTGATTGCTCCAACGAGCTCGCTCCCAACAGCCATGAGCTGCGAAAAGGAGTCGTGGAGATCGATCTTCTGCTGACGGAGAAGTCCTTCAAGCATCTCTCCCTCCGGGAGGAGTCCATCGAAAAAAGCAGGGAACCTTGAAAACTCATAAGTTTCCTGCCTTGCAGGCATGGTGAGTGATATCGGAGGGCCTTCGTAATCATCTCGATAAACGAACTTGTATTTTCTGTTGACCTCCCACTCCTCAAGGATTCCAGCCAGCTGATTGTGCATGAACACTTTGGCCTGTCTTACTGCTTCTGACATGATAGAACTCCTGAAAATTTTGTGTTCGGAAAATGATACCCGATCATCATCTTATCTATGACCACATGCAGCCTTTCACTTATCTGATGATTGAGCTGCAGACCATCTTTCAAATGCAGCGCTCAGTGGTCCTGAGAACTGGACATCAATATTCATTACGGTAAGTACAGCGAAGAGGTTGTTGATCTGTACAGTAGCCTTGCCCTTCTCGATATCGTAGACAGTAGCCTTGCCAACTCCGGCCAGGTCGGCCAGTTGAATCTGTGTCAAACCAGCCTTTCGACGATGAAAGCGTACGAGTTCGCCCAGTCTTACCATGATCTGCGCAAGATCAGCCATTATGATCCTCTCAGTATTACTGCCTTAGCAGTAAAATATCCAATTCTAAGTTAGAGTCAAGGGTAATGAAGAGATAAAGCCTGCATTTTTGCTGACAGAGCAGTAAATATCATTGTTTTTCAACTTGATCGCATGATATGTGCTTGACTGGTTCTGAATCTTACTGCTGTAGCAGTATGAATACCACATGCTTTGGTTTCAGCAATCCCCGGGGGGGCTGGATAAGGCAGGGAATCTTTCTATACTCCAGTTTCAGGATTGGTCCACCAGGGGTTACCGGTAGGATAATTGTCTTACCTGTATTAATATTGAGTTATCGATGTGACAAAAATGACAGCTGGTCCCATCTTAAATAACGATTAACAGTCGGGAGCAATTAAGATGAATACTAATGTGATTTCAATGAAGCTGATAGCTATATCATTTGTACTGATCTTTTCTTCAGCAGCACATGGGGATTACTGGTACGGAGATTTCACAGATGACAGAACGGTTGTATTCTCGAATACTGCTGTGATCCTTTCTTATCCGGATATTGATTGCTCGCAGGGTTTCAGGCTTCCAATGGGAACTGAACTTGATATAACAGAATCGATGGGGAAGGACACCTTACCGGATGGAATGCCATTCTACTGGTATGAAGCCGTGTTTGAATACGATGGTAATGAATGTACCGGCTATATTCCCGGACCCGATCTTGCAATGACCAGCCTTGCACTCGGTGGCGATACGCTTTTTGTTTTTACAGTCACCGGATTCAATCCGGAGGAACATTGCTTCATCGCGGCAGCGAGAATAATCAGTTCGGATGAGATCCTGGCAGAACAGGTTTTCCGTCCGGTCAGCGCAGGTTCCGGCCAGTCTCCATACAGTTACTGCATCAGAGGGATGGAACTTCAACCTGATGGATTTGCAGAAATCGTGAACCTGATAGAGCTCTCCTTTATTTACGAAGCATGTGGATATGAAAATCGCGATGTCCTTTTCGCATGGACCGGTACAGATCTTTATATGGGACCGCATGCCAGTTCACAGTTCGATGCGGGTTGCTACCACTTCAATGAGACATTCGTACTCCCATCTGACTCCGGAGGAGTAGACAACGAAGTCACAATTGAAGGGATTCTGGAAGAATGGGAAGATAACTCAGATGACTATGTTGAGACACAGAGAACATCTATCACGTACATATGGAACGGTGAAGCATTCGTATCCGAAGAATAAGTCATCAACAAAGAGCCCTGCTTGACAGGTGAACAGACCTTTTTGTAATTCGTTCTCAGCCCCTCGAGTACAGATATTTCTTTCTGAAATTATCTATGCAGTACAACGAACCTTCCCACAGTACTGTTATCACCCGTAAGAACCCTTGCGAAGTAAACTCCGGAGCCCAGTTCGGAAGTATTCAGATTGACTGAATGATTTCCTGCAGCCATTTCCGAGTTCAGAACGGTAGCAACCGATCTTCCGGAGATATCGTAAATTGCAATAACTGTTCTTCCCGGCTCAACAAGAGTGAAATTCACCATGCCCTGGGAGGTCATGGGGTTGGGGGAGACCAGGATGTCATTTCCAGGAACCGGTTCGGTTGACTCTACTCCCAGACCATGACCCCATATGGAATTGCGGTAATAGGCGTCCAGCAGAAGATCTGCGTTCATCCGAAGGCCATCAAGGCCCCTTCCGGCAATCCAGCCGCCCATGATGTGAAGAGTATCTCCGTCCGCAAGTTCCAAAGGTCCCACTGATTGAAGGAATCTGTAGTCAAAGACAGGGTAATCTATATGAACGGGTGAATCGTAAACGAACGGGAAAGGTCCCGGATTCGTAGGTATGGTAGCGTCCGGCGCATTGGGGTTTCCAATCCAGTCGGACATGTATGCCGGTCCGCTGTAAAGACCGTTCAAATCAGGATTTTGTCCCCACATGAAATTGTACTTCTTAACATCAGTGTCCGGATCGCTTTCCCAGTTCCACCACTGATGGCTGATGGGGATAGGGTATCCGTAAACGTCCGAAGGCCTATCAATACCGCCACCGGCCTTCTCTACCCAGACATCAAGGAGCCTCCAGCCTACGAAACCGTTACACATTACCGGCAGCAGTGGTTCTCCGGAATCATCCTCACCGGAAGCAGGGCTGTCGCTGTCCCACATATAGCTGAGGTTTCTTGGCACGACAAGGTAAGTGGTATCACCTACCGTATGTTCGAAATGGTAGTATGGCATTCCCTCTGAGAAAAGAGTAACACCGGACTGGGGGTCTTCCCTGTAAAGAGTGTCATTGCCCGTAACCTTGGCCAGAATTGTGAAGTGGTCGCTTACACCGTTCTGATCCACATCGTTGTCGGGTATTCCATCAGTACCAATGTAGTTGTAATAGTAAAAGATATTCTCAGGATCTTCAGTAGGAAGGGGATTATCAGGATTCTGCTGATATTCGTAGTCGTCCTGCGTACTGGCATATTCGCTATCATCGAACTGATACTCGAAAGTTGCGTCTGGGTCGTTGCACCAGATGGCATGTCCATCGTAGTAAACCATGTCATCAAGATGGCATTCGGAACCGGCCGAGGTTGCAACATCGCAGTCACCTCTGATGCTAACGACCAGTGCATCCAGCGGAACACCGGGATTACCGTGTTCACTGTGATGGGTCACGGTAAGCTCCGTTGCCATGAAATCATCAAAGCCCGATGTATCCCAGGTATAATTCTGAACAAATACACCAAGACCGTACGGCTGAACGTTGTTGCTGGTATCCCAGTCATCTATTCCGTATTCAGACTGTTCGGGAGCATTCGAACCCGGAGTTTCGTAGATCAGAGGATAGCCATCACTCGGGCGTAGTTCCCAGTCATTAAAATCGGCACAACTGGCATACCTGGCAGCAACACCTGCTGGTGTGATATCTCCATAGCAGCATGACCAGAAATCGCCCATCCAAAGGTAGTTATTAAGTGTTCCAAATGGCCATTCAAGGGTGAGAATATACTGGTCGGTATCACCCCAAATTCCAAGATTGGTGATAAGCATGCCTATGTTACCAATTTGATGGACCACAGTTTCAACAGGCGGTCGTGCATCGGTTTGCCAGGCCTGCTGATAAGTCATCCGTAATTCCGAACCCACGCTCATAGAAACAACCAGCAGTATCGGAAGCAGTAATAAAAAATTACATTTCATTGTTAACGTTTTCATTCTTTTCCTTTTCATTTAAATCACTATCACATACAATGAATCGCTGAATAAATTAGTATATAAGAGTTGCTATTAATGTGCAAGCAGCAACCCCGGGGCCGGGCCTGACATCTTAACATTCTGCAGAATATTAGCACGAAAAAGGATATGCATACCGTATCTGAGGTGGAAGAAGTCGATTGTACCCTTATTTATCTGTTAATTCGTAAAGGTTGTTTAATGAGTATGTTCTATCGCTTTCGGTAATAAGTATTATATCAGTATCTGTATTTTCAAATCCCAGAAGAGTATGACCTTCCAGTAGACTGTGATCAATCTGATCGCCAATAAATGTATTGTAAAGATTGTAGATGGTTTCTACGCGGCCTTCATGGGCTTCGGCAGACATTTCAATAACGATTACCCACTGATTATCTTCTGTTGTTTCAACTATCTGAAATACTGAATTCTCATCTTGATCCAGAACATTCATCCGGGATTTATCTGTATCAAAGTAGATGGTATTCTGCATTTCATTTACATAGACCTTTGTAACCTTTAAATATCCCTGTTCTGAAGATGAACAGGATAAAACCGTTAAAAGAACAAATAGTGAAAGCGAATATTTTTTCATAACATCTCCCTTGAGTGTTACAGATTATATACCCTATTTTTCTATTTGACATGTAATCCTTCACACAGACAAATGTGATTAAATTAACGAGCATAAACGGAACCGTACCGGAACAGGGACAGCTCCTGATCGGGGAGGTATGGTGGTGAGAAAACAAATAATCTGGAGGGGGCATGGCACCTGGAGCTTACTTTGTTCAGTATTTGCTAAAGATAGATTGGTGGAATGCCCCCTTCTCTGGAAGCGGTAAGATGTGAAGATTGTGAAACAGGACTGTTTCGGTACGACTACTGAATTCTTCAAGCTGGCATCGCATGCAATCAGAAACTTGATAAACTCTCTCATTATATCGGTTCGTTGCAGTTATAAAACTTGTTGACGGCTGAAATCAACACAGTTATTAATTCATCCCTGATCACACTTGATGTTCAAGTATTGGATGAGACATTCGACATGGTTTACACATCAATCGGTGTTCTCTGCTGGATTTCCGATCTCAAGCAGTGGGCGAACATAATCAGCAGATACCTGAAGCCGGGGGGAACTCTGTACCTGATGGAATCCCACCCGTTCATGCATGTGTTCGATAATGAAGCAACCGGGCTTAATGTTCGCTATCCGTACTTCAGCCAGCGAAAGCCCTTCGACTGGCCCGGAGACTGCCGGAACCACTGAACAGGATTCCGGTCCTCTTCAGCCTGAGGGCATCAAAGGGATAGCTTCAGATTCTTCTGTAAATGCCGTTGTCACTCCAGAATACTATCGCTGAGACATGACTGTGAGGGGGAATAAATATTCCGGCAGGATGTATAAGAAACAGTATAATAAGTCTCTCTTTGATTGGAGGATAGAATGCTACCGCTGATGTTTGTGGCACTTGCAGATACCGTAATCGCACCCCCGGCTGAATTGAATACGATTTATGTACACGAATGGGGAGCAGTAACTTTCGCTGAGGAAATTGTGATAGGGGCAGCTCCATCATCCGATCCTATTAAGGACTTCACAACTCACAATGAAATGGACGAACTAGTGTCCAGAGCCCCCGTTGTCTACTTTTACGGTGCTTCTATCCAGGGGACTTTCACTGTAACGGTTCCATCCGGAAGATTTATAGAAACCTGGCCTGTCCCTGGGGAATTGATCTCTATCGCGCCACTGCAGATGTACAACTCTTCCAGAGCGAAGTGGACCATCTCCGGTACTTCGTGGGGGGAACCCGGCATAAATGACATATCGCCTGGAAGTGATCAATTGAGTTTTTCCCCCGAGATCCTCAATATCTGGAGGCGGCCTCCATCGCTTCCGCTGGAGTTCGCTGACGGAGCCCGTGAAAAATTCATCTATTACGAGTGTGCTTTAACACCACAAAGCAGTAATGATTTCTATCCGGCGATTCTTACGGATGAAGGGACTGTACTGGACCCTGGATATCATGGTGAACTGATGAGATTCATCAAGCTGGACGGTGAAGTAATCCTCAATCCGATTGCCGGAAGGTACATAACACGCCGTGAATTGCAGCAGGCAACCGAGTACGGAGATATCCATGAAACCCTCTGTTCCTGGGCTGGCGGAACGATGAAATCAGATGAGATCAGTGCCATGTGGAGTACGTGGGAAGACTGGATATACAGCGGTTCCTGGAGTGGTAATACTCTTGTTGTATTTCCTCTGTCTGACGAAACTGTTGAGAGAATGAGCAGTATTACACTTGAAACTTCTGGGGAACACGAAATAGAATACAGCAGATTCTATGTGGGGATAATCTCAATCTGACGCTTTCAGGATTGGAACGTCAGAATCAAGCAGGCTCCAGCAAAGCAAGCTGGAAAATAATCGATTTTACCCAATACCAGCAAAGTTATTTAATGGAATCTGAAGCTGAGAGAGTATGAAGTTGATTACAGGTATTCTGTAAAATTACTGCGGAATCATTTAAGAATTGCCCTGAATGGGTAAAAGCAATGGAATCTGCGTATTAGAAGTAAATATCGGTGTGTAGTTCAAAGTGCGGACCAATGAAATCGAAGTTGTCGGTCTGTATTTCGTTATCCAGGAAACGCCGCACATCCATTCTTCGAAAGTCCGGTCCTATATCGAGCCACAGTGTTACCGGGCTGAACTTGATCCCCAGCCCTGCGGTAGCCCAGTACCGTAAGCCGTTTGCTTTATCAAAGTCCTCGACTTTTTCATCGCCGGTCGCAGGTCCGTCCGCAAGGATGACAATGATATCCTCGGGCCAGTGCTGATTCCAGGAAGCCCCAAATGCTGTTTTCACGGCAAAACCCTGATCCGGGTTGAGAAAAAGATATGATAACTCACCCCCCAGACTGACCTGATTGCCGATAAGTATATATCCGGGGATCGGTAGTGTTACTTTGGCTGTCAGGTAAAGATCCTCAACAAGTCGCAGTCCAAACGTACCCTGGAATCCCCATGCCCAGGTGGTTCCATGATCCCAGGTGAGGTTATTTACATCAACACCCATAGAGGCTACTCCCCAGGGTTTGCGCGAGTCCCCAGCCGAAGTTGAAACCAGGAGTATCGACAGGATCGGGATGATGAACGAGTGCTTTTTACCTGAGATAATTTTCATAGAAATCTAATATAGCCCGTATTTCGAGATCGATCAAGGATTCACACTCGTTTTTGCTGTTTTAATGTACAGGTGGCAGTTTGTATATTTGCTGGAGGTGTTTCGGAAGGAATTCGTATGAACTGTTTAAGCAGAGTGGATTCACCAGCACAGACATCATGATTTCTGTTGAATGAATTGAGGAAACAATATCAAGAGAGTTGAAATAACCGTTATAGGAAGAGTTCAGGGAGTCTGTTTCAGATATTCTGCATACGAAACAGCCAGATCACTTGAACTTAGTGGATTCGTACAGAATCTTCCGGATGGAACGGTTATTATCGTAGCAGAAGGTGAGGAAAGTTCTCTTCATGAACTTGTCCGGTGGGCAGAGCATGGACCGCCGGGTGCTATTGTGAAAAATATTCATGCAAATTTCATCCAGTCGTCGAATGAATTCACCGATTTTACAATACGATACTGACTATGAAGCTATTCATATATTGATGTTCACTGTCATGAGGGAACATCGGATCGAACCCTGGAGACATGTGCGGAGTGCGATGAGTATCCCTGCAAGAATCTGGAAGAATTTTTCGGATGGGTTCCGAAAGCGAAGATGAAACTCGAGAGTCTCAGACGGAAAATGTAGTTGAAACAGGAAACATGCCGGGGATAATCTTTCTGTTAATGAACAGATGTTCAGAATACACGGCCGGATAGGACGCACTGGAGTGTTATTCAAAGCTGCATTGCCATGGAGTGAAACCAAGTATTCTTATGTTGCAGAATGTGAAAGAAGGAAGAAATGCAGGAAGCTGAATGGATTAAAGGTCGATACTGGTATTTTATAGATAATATTGAAGTTGAAGAAGGCAAGTCGCCCGAGGTTTTATTATGGGTAGCATTGCCAATGTCTCACAGGGGACAGTCTGTAAAAATCGAAAAGATATATCCTGAGCCCATGGAACTCATCCACGACTCCGTAAATGAAAACGAAATTGTTTTCTGGCGAGAAACCGAATTGGGGAATAAAGAACGGATATTCTTCTACTGTGACTTCCAGGTTCTTCCCGAAAAAGTGGAAACTGACATTGACCCCCGGAAAATCGAAGCCTGTCAAAAGGGAAGTGCGGAATACAAGAGATATATAGAATCAGAACCGTGGATCGAAATTACACCGGAGATAAGAAAAAAGGCAGCAGAGATCGTGGATAAAGAGACGAATCAATATTTTCAAGCAAAGAAAATATTCGATTGGGTTGTTGAAAACATGAGCTACGAATATCCAGATCTGAAAGAAAGAGGTGCAAAGAATTCTTTTATAAAACTGAAGGGTGATTGCGGAGAATTCAGCGTTGTATTTACTGCTCTGTGTCGAGCGGTTGGTATTCCCGCAAGAACTGTTACCTGCATATGGTTTACAGGTAGTGGTCATCAGTGGGCGGAAATTCTACTCCCGCCTTACGGTTGGATACCGGTTGACACATCGGTTGCGGAAATGTTGACACCCGGCTCAAAAGTACTGGACAGCGAAGAAGCCGTAATAAGGTTTATGCGTTCGCGAGGAATACCCAAAAAAGACCCCGATTATCTGTTCGGCAATTTGTATCCCAACCGTGTTATTGTTTGCATAGGGAACAATATTGAGGTAATCTCAAATAAAACAGGTATAAAGAAGACCTTTCAATTCATGCAACCGGGGGGGGCAACGGCTTTTCCACCCGCTATAGAGCTAAATGGACTCAAAGAGAAAACGGTGCATGCCGGATTTTACGTATTTGGTGATGAAAGGGAGTCGTTGGAATTTGCATCAGAAAAGGCACAAAAAGAACTTGCGCACGCTTACCTTGATGCAGGATTGTACGATAAAGCAGAAAAAGGATTCCTGAAAATATTAGAAGAAAAACCAGACGATGCGATTAGCTGGCTGAAACTTGGACAGATTCACATGAATAAGGAGGATTACGACAATGCGATAGCGGCATTCCAAAAATGCATAAAGGGCAAAGCTGGAAGCATAAAGCCGATAATTGAAACCTGGGCACACAATCTGTCAGGTAATTGCTACGATATAAAAGGGATGCGTGAACTTGCAATAACAGAATATAAGAAAGTGATTGATTCGAATATAAACTTTCAAGGAGCTGTAGATTCCGCAAAGAAATACCTGAAAGAGCCTTATGGTGAATCTAACGAATGAGAAAACATACATACCCTATTAACCGGGAAGAACTTCTTTATGGAAAACCCGGTAAAGGCAGGATACTCCTTGTTGACCTTTCGTCCGCTGAGTACCGGTACGAGGAGATCGATCCCGATATCTGCCGGTTCTGGATAGGCGGCAAGGGGCTGGCGGGGTATTACCTTTTTCCGGAAATTACCCGTTCCTGGAAAAACCCTTCGATGCCGCTTGTCTTCATGACCGGGCCGCTTACCGGAACCCTGGCGCCCGCTTCAGGTCGAACCTGTGTCATGTCCAAATCCCCGCTTACCGGAACAGTCGGAGACTGCTCGGTCGGAGGCAGCCTCGGATGGCAGCTTAAGAAAGCCGGAATAGATGGCCTGGTCATTACCGGAAGGAGCCAGAATCTCTGCGGTATTGAAATATCCGACGGAAATGTTTCTATTGAAGATGCGGGCTGGCTTGCAGGTGCTTCTGCAAACGAGTTTTACGAAAAGCTTAAGCGTAAAGGATCTGTTGCCGGCATAGGTCCGGCCGCGGAGAATGGAGTCCTTTTTTCATCGATCATGGTTGATGGAACATTCGCTGCAGGCAGGGGAGGGGCTGGTCTTGTCAGCGCGTCGAAGAACTTGAAGTACATTACCGTTCACGGAACCGGCAGGGTTCCGGTTCATGATAGTGAGAGGCTCCGCAGCGCGAGTGAGGATATCAGAAGACTGGTAGCCGCCACTCCCGCACTTACCGGGGAGCATGGACTTCAGAACTGCGGCACGGCAGCCCTTTACGATCTGATAAGCTCCAGGAGAATGATGCCTGCGGCTAATTTCAGGAGAACTTTTTTCAACAAGGCTTCATCGATGAACTCCCACGCGTATTCCGATGAGTACAACCCGAAACGGTACGGCTGCAAAGGATGTCATATTCTCTGCAAAAGAGTTGGAGAGGATGGAACCCATCTTCCGGAGTACGAGACCATGTCGCACTTCAGCGCTCTGATCGAGAATGAGAACCTACGGGCAGTTACCGAAGCGAACAGGATATGCAACGAGGCCGGGATGGACACCATCTCCGCCGGCGCGACCCTCGCATGTTTCTCCGAGATCACAGGTGAGAAACTCACTCCCGACAGAATCACCGAACTCCTGATCGGCATGGCTTCCGGAAGAGGGGAAGGAAGCGAACTGGGACAGGGATCATATCTTTACGCAAAATCTAAAGGCTGTCCTGAACTCTCGATGTCGGTAAAGGGGATGGAACTGCCGGGGTATGACCCCAGGGGGGCATACGGCATGGCGCTTGGTTACGTTACTTCCACCAGGGGAGCATGCCACCTGCGCGCTTACCCCATAAGCCACGAAATACTGAGGAAACCAGTCGCGACTGACAGGTTCTCCTTCGCTGGGAAGGCCAGAATAGTGAAGATAGCGGAAGACATGAACGCGGTTATCGATTCGCTCACCGTATGCAAATTCCTCTTCTTCGGCTGTTCCCTCGAGGAGTACGCATCAGCATACTCTGCCGTGACCGGCATTGAAACCTCGGCTCAGGATCTTCTGGCGGCGGGGGAGAGGATCTATTTCAGAGACAGGATGATGAACGCGAAATGCGGTTTTACATCTAAGGATGACGATCTGCCGCCCAGGTTCTTTTCCGAAGAGGGGAGTTCCGGTAATGGTATCGAGATCTCTCCACTTAACAGAGAGGAGTTCCTTGAGACAAGGTCAAAGTACTACCGGATTCGGGGACTGGACCCGCAAGGATTTCCACTCAGTAGTAAAGCAAAGGAACTCGGACTGGAGAATCTGCTGTGAGAAGGCTTCTTGAGAAGTACTCGGCAAAAATGGTTGCTGCAGGGCTTGCAGAAATCGGCAATCCGCTCCTTGGCGGTCTTGACGCGGAACTGGAATGGAACAGGGAGGATTCCGCGATCCCCGTTCTGGAAGAAGTATTCAGGGGATTGAACATAAACTCCCTGCTTTTTTCCCTTCCGGCGGAACCGTACCGTTCGATAATCGATTTTCTGGCTTCGGAAGATGCGGGCCATATCCGTCCCGAGGACTCCGAAACCCGCACATTCATGCATGATCTTCCTGTCATTAAGGATTTCAGATCGGACATGATCATCGATAAACTCAGGAATCGAAAGAGTGTGATCGTAAAAGGGAAAGGCATTGTCACATGGGGCACCGTAAGCCCGGAACAGGCATTCATATTTTACAGCTCGGTCTGTTTCGCATGCTTTGTGAAATTCTTTTCCGATTACCTCCGGGACAGCAGAAGAGGCTTAGTTACAACCGGGCAGGAGCGGGTCTTCAGGAACGCTTTGAAATACCTCGATAGATATCCGGATGAACCTCCCGAACTCATGTCCGGACCTTTCCGGAACAGGGAAGACGTTTACCGAGCGGTTGCACAGGCAGGCAGGCTGACAGTTGAGCACAGGCTCGTTGATTCCTTCTTCGGCAATGTCTCCTTGAAATGGGGTGATACTCTGTTCATCTCACAGACAACCTCTTCTCTGGATGAGCTGGAAGGCTGTATCGATCCCTGCCCACTGGATGGCTCGGCATGCACCAGTATCACGGCTTCAAGTGAGTTCTCTGCTCACATGAGCATCCTTCGGCTTACAGGTATGGATGCGATACTTCACGGGCACCCGAAATTCTCTGTAATAATGTCAATGGACTGTCAGAAGGCGAATTGTCCGACAAGAGGATCCTGCCACACCAGCTGCCCCGAGAAGCGCTTCATACGTGATATTCCCATAGTTCCGGGCGAAGTCGGGACCGGCCCATTCGGCCTGTGCAATACCCTTCCACCCGCAATGGAGGGTAATCGAGGTGTAATAGTTTACGGCCACGGGCTTTTCACGGTTTCAAAGATTGATTTCAAAACCGCTTTCAAAAACCTGCTATCTATCGAGCGAATGTGTCAGGAGGAATATTTTAAGCATCTGGGTTGAATAGTACATTGGCCGCTTACGAGTTGATGCCGTTCTTGAGGCGGATTTTCACTATCATTTTATCCAATTCCTGCAGAAATCTTGAGCGATCCTTTTTCGCGAAGGGCCTGGGACCCCCGATCATCGTTCCCTGTTCCCGCAGGTCATGCAGTAGATCCCTTATTGACAGAACATCCCCTATGTTGTCCTCGGTGAAAGGGCGTCCTGTATTCCCCAGCACCTGTGCTCCGTTCTTCAGACACCTCGAGGCAAGAGGTATGTCACCCGAAATTACAATGTCATCGCTGCCAACGTGCTCAACGATCCAGTCATCGACTACATCTGGTCCTTTATCCACAACAACCAGTTCCAGCCAGCTTGATTCCGGAGTACGCATCCATGAGTTCGAAACAAGAATGACATTTAAATCGTATCGTTTTGCCACCCGGAATATCTCCTGTTTAACAGGGCATGCATCAGCATCTACAAAGATGTCAAGCAACAGTGAAACCTTCTCTCTGTCTTCTGAAATATTTCAAGAGCATCATTAATCCGAACAAGACCCGGAATGATTCCTTATCATACAAAGAAAGCCAATCCTGAGGTCGATGCGCATTTACTGCGTCAGTAGTTTCTGTTCATCTGCTGGTTGAACAGGATGGAATCACCGATGAAGGTTATTTCTATCGTTTCATCGTATATCCCATGGGTTACATAGCCGAATCCACCTTCAAGGATCTGTCCATCGGCAGCCTCCGCATTGATTTCAAAGTGATCATCTCTGGTATATACGACCGTGAATTCCTGTACTTCTCCGGGTGCAAGGTTCTGAATGGTCCAGGTACTGTCGCAGACCGATACCGTTACAGAATGAAAATACTCATCCGAATCGTTCTTTACAAGGATTCGATTCTTCTCTCCGATGCATCCGCTGATGGTAAGAATTGCCATTACAGAGATAAGAGTCTTTTTCATCTGATCCTCCTTTTTACGATTATGCAGGTGTATCGGACCTTGTCAAGACATCTGGTAATATTGCCGGGCCTGCCGAAGATGGTTATCCGCTTTGATGAGTTTGCGAAAAGTACTGGTATGACGATCGGCGTATCTTACATAACTTTTCCTCAAACCAAACATGCTCTATGTATATTAACTTCACAAACCATTATCAGTATAATTAACCTGTATCTGAATAACAGATTCCATGAATAAATAGAATCTGTACGATCGTTTGGCCCGGGCAGGAATACTCATGAAAGCAGGCAAAGACAGAATTGATGACGTAGCAGCGCTTTCGCGGCGAAACGATAAGGGATAACAGGGGAAGGAGGTACGCAATGGGAGACAAAGGCAAGAAGGACAAGGACAAGGGGCGGAAACAGAAGATGAATAAACAGGCACAAAAGGCAAAAAGGAAGCAGGATAAGCAACAGAGAAGAACCCCCTGACAGAAAGCATGGAACCTGCGATCATATACCTTTCTGCAACCTCAAGACGATCAGAGGGGAGACGTATATGTTCTGTTGCTGTATTGCGTTACTCATTGCCGCCCAGAGTTCTGTCACTGATACTCTATGGACAGAAAACACTGAGCACTATTCCATATCCGTGTATTATCCCGATATAGCACTGGAGAATGAAGCTGTTGGGGAGAGGCTTGAGGAGTATGCTTCAGGACAGATACAGGCCTTCAAGAACAACTTCGAGGAGTGCTTCAGGTATAATCCCCTGCTGACGGGATGGATTCTGGAGATCTGTTTCACCCATGAGCCCTCGCCCGACAGCATGATCTGCATACTGGCATGGAGGTGGAGTTACACCGGAGGTGCCCATGGAAACACATGGACACAGGCCTTCCTGTTCGATCAAGTCACTGACTCGGTCATGGGACCAGTTGAACTGCTGGGCGGACAGGCTGAATTCGAAGCCTTTGCCGAAGAGGTCATGGTTCAATTGAATGAAATGCTCGATGGTAAAGGCTGGATCGAAGATGGCGCATCCGCGACCATTGAGAACTATCACACCGTTCTTCCCGCTCCTGATGAGAACGGCGGCATTGCCGGTTACATGGTCATTTTCCCGCCCTACCAGGTTACCTGTTATGCCGCCGGACCCGTTGAGGTGTACGTTCCGGTAGAATAGACTGACGAGATGCCATGAAAGTGTTTTTCAGAGATGAAAGACGCTTTTTAAAGGGATATAGCTGGAAATTCAGCAACCGACTGTCGCGAAAGTAGCAACCTCTTTCACAAGATCTCCGGGCTACGCTTCGCTGGAAAGGAAAAGCCTGTAGTAAAACCGGTAAGCGTAGTGCCCCTGATCATCCAGAACCAGGTCAATTCTGTTATCACCATCAAAGTCACCAGCCTAGGGAACTGAAACAAAGGAGCGATCCTGACACAAATATACTGCGTGGGCATAAAACACTGGATGGAATAATTCTCCCGACCTTCATGTATCAGAACCGTAACAGGAAATACACACAGCATGGAGGTTAGAGAAGTGAAAAAGTTGGTAATTACGCTCATCCTCATTGCTGCAGCGGCTTTCTCCGGAGAAGAAGCTTCGGAGTATGTCGGCAGTGGCAGGATGCAGGTTCTCGGAGAAGATGGAGTTGTGGGTGATCTTCCCCTGCAGTATACATCTGTTGTAATAGATATAACCGGCAACCTGCAGAGAGCCACAGTGCAGCAGGTTTATGGCAACCCCTACGATGAAGTCATAGAAGCCGTCTACACATTCCCGCTTCCACAGAGCGGGGCTGTAGACAGGATGGACATGTGGATAGGCGACAGGCTAATAGAGGGTAAGATTCATGAGCGCGAGCTGGCGCAGCAGATATACAGTGAAGCCATTGAAGCGGGCCAGACCGCAAGCCTTCTGGAACAGGAACGTCCCAACATCTTTACCCAGACCGTTGGTAACATTCTTCCGGGTGACAGCATCGTAATCGAGATAAGCTACGTAGCGCCGATAGAATACGATGACGGAGAGTACGAAATCGTATTCCCGATGGTTGTGGGACCGAGATTTGTACCATCAGGCAATTTTGTAAGAAGGATATTCGACATGTTCGAAGTTTCCACTTCAGTTGAAGATGCCGATAGAATTACACCCCCCATCGTACCGGAAGGTACCAGAACGGGGTACGATATTGAGCTTTCCGTCAACCTTAATCCTGGTGCGGAAATTCAGGAATTCGAGTCGTTGAACCATGAAGTGGATATGAAGTTCGACTGGAGCGGCACCGTAACCATTTCTCTCGAGAACGAGGATGAGATACCGAACAGGGATTTCGTTTTCAGGTACACGACTGCATCCGACAGGATTCAAAGCGGGGTTATCGCTCACAACGGTGAAATGGGTGGCCATTTCATGCTTATTCTGCAGCCTGATGCAGACATCGATGTCAGTGAGATAACTCCGAAGGAGATGTTCTTCGTTGTCGACTGTTCCGGTTCAATGGGCGGCCAGCCCATGGAAGTCGCCAAAGAAACCGTAAGGCAGTTCGTTCGTGGAATGAACCCGGACGATACTTTTCAGATAATGAGATTCAGCGAGACGGCAAGCAGCATGTCCCGGAGTCCACTCGGTAACACAGAAAGCAACATTGAGCAGGGTATCAGGTACATCAACAACATGAGCGGCACCGGCGGGACCATGATGATAGAGGGTATAAGGGCTGCCATTGGCTATCCGGAAGATCCTGAGCGCATGCGCTTCGTTATCTTCCTTACCGATGGGTTCATAGGTAACGAAACTGAGATCCTCGGTGAGCTTCAGAGCACCCTTGGAGAAAACACCCGCCTTTTCAGTGGAGGTGTAGGCTCCAGTCCCAACAGATACCTTATCGAAGGTCTTGCTGAAGAGGGCAGGGGACACGCGTATTACGTTGGACTGAACGAAGATCCCGATGAGTCGGTCGCTGCTATTTACGACAAGATCAACGATCCCTATCTGGTTGGAATCGATATCGACTGGGGCGATCTTGATGTTCATGACATCTACCCCTCGAAAATTCCGGATCTCTACGCTGGAGAGCCTCTTGTAATAGTCGGTCGGTACGACGGTTCCGGAACCGAAACGGTTCGTATTTCAGGTACGGTCGCCGGTGAACGGTGGAGACAGGAACTCAGTGTAGCACTTCCATCCCATGAAGAGGCCAACGATGTAATCGCAACCCTCTGGGCCAGAAAGAAGATCCATGATCTCACCCGTGATATGTACGACAGCTACGGCTATCTGACCGCGGAGCAGGATATCATCGATGAAATAACCGATACCGCCCTTGATTACCAGATAATGAGCGAGTATACGGCATTCGTTGCCGTCTCAGAAGAGGTGAGAACCGACCCCGACAGCGGTGAACCGGTAACGGTTCTGGTTCCCGTCAACATGCCCGATGGAGTTTCGTATGACGGCATATTCGGTTCCGAGAGTGAGGGTGACAGAGGCGGAATGCATTACTCAAGAACCTCCAACAGGTCTGTGGCTGCTCAACCTGCCCTGGGTGGCGCTGGTTTCAGCGGCGGCGTAACTATGGTTGCCAGTGAGGAATGTTTAGTAAGTGAGGAAATTGACGGAGACTACTATTACGGCAACGAGTTCGAAACCAGTTGGATTGCCGATGTAAGCCATATTTCGGCATCATCCACACTCGGGCTGCTGCCTTCAGTCGTGCGTATGGCTGCAAGAGAGCTTGTC
>JAUVLV010000043.1 GCA_030600545.1 Candidatus Aegiribacteria sp.
AGTTAATCAGTTTCTTCACTGCAACAAAAATAAGCAATGCTAAGAAAGAGCGCAAAGAACAGCAGGAAAGATGCTTCGGTTTGAGGCCATGCCATCAGATTATCAACGGTTTGATGAACCCCGAAAGCTGCATGTCCTCAATATTCATTCAACGATTATTGAATCGTGACGCTGGATCACAGGAACTCTATACACCTGTTCCGGGACTTCGGGGCAGCAATGGTGTTGGGAACAGCAGTTTATTCCTAACAGTACTTACATGAACACCTTTATCAAGGACATGATCAAGGTTACATATCAATCTCTGGACTCCCTTGCTTACATGGGATATCATCTCCGGGGACGGTGATTCGGGTAACAGCATACAGTTTGGAAGTATATTAGACTCAATTCAAAAATTACCGGTCATTTATCGGGAAGGGAGTTTTCAGTGGACGGTGTTTTTCTCAGCGCTCTGCTACCGCCTCTGAATGCACTTATCCTTAACAGGAAATGCATGAAGATCGGCCGTCCCGCAAGGGATGGATTCGGTCTTCTGTTTGACGAAGGAATTCTTTTTCTGAATGCCAGACCGGATTCTCCTGATCTCATCTGGAGCAAAGCAGTAAATATGACAGAACTTTCCTCTCCAGCATGGAACCATCATCTAGACGGTGCAAAAGTTCGGGATATCGTCCAACCTGGTGCGGACAGGATACTTCATATCTGTTTCAGTAGCACTCTTCTCTATGGAAATTCCGACGTTACACTAATCTTTGAGGCTACCGGTCGGAATGCTAACGTTATTCTGGTAAGAAATGAAGATAAGAGGATTCTTGCCTGTCACAGGAAAATACCCTCAATCAAAAGCAGGTATAGAACTGTTGCCCCCGGTCAGGTATACGTTCCGCCGCCGTCTTCGGGTCTGTCTCCCGGATCATGGAGCAGTTCCGTTGAACTGAAAAGATCCATTGAGAATAAAAAGAATTCACCCGTCTTACTTTACAAAATGCTCGAAGGGGTTGGCCCGATGACCGCCAGAGCCCTGATACGTCATGCGGAAATCAATGAAACTTCGCTGCTGAAAACAGTAGCAAAACTGGAGACCGCTCTGCTGGAACAGAATTTCAGCCCCTGGCTCGGTCCGGACGGACCGCTTCCCATTGAATTGGGTGTAGGAAAACCTATAGAGAATCCCCTCTTCATGAAGATAGCGGGAGAAACTAAAAGCATCAGGGAGGACAGGCTTGAAACATGGTCGGCTATTCTCCGGAGAAGATTGACGTTCCTCCATAAAAGGCTTGCCAGTCTCAAGATCGCACTGGATGGACTTGTATCCCCTGAAAAGTACAGAACATGGGGTAACCTGCTTCTCTCAACAGAAAATAATTCGAAAAAAGGTCTGAGGGAGATCGTACTGAAGGACTGGAATGGTTTCGAACACACAATTCCTCTCAAACCCTCAAGGTCACTTAAATCAAATGCCAGCAAGTTTTTCAGGAAGGCATCAAATACCGGGATAGAGAGGCGCAATCTTGAGAAGCATGAGTACGATACACTGGATGAAATAAAATCCCTGGAAAAGTCACTCTCCAGAGCTCCTGGCCTTCCCCTTGACGAACTGGACGCTCTCCTCCGGAATTACCGTAAGAAGGAACGCAATAAGGAAGAACAAAGAAAAGCAATAGGAGCTAGAACGCTCAGTGGAGGATGGAGATGTTTCGCGGGGAGAAATGCCAGGGAGAACGATGAGGTTACATTCAAAATCGGGAAGCGGGACGATTTCTGGTTTCATGCGAGAGGTATTCCAGGTGCCCATGTAATCCTAAAACTCGATGGGAGAGCGGACAATCCACCGGAAGATATCATACTGGAAACCGCGGTTGAGGCTGCCAGGGGAAGTGGAGCCTCCTCCGGCATCATCCCTGTTGATTATACCAGAGTTCAGTATGTTAACCGTATGAGAAAGGGAAAACCGGGGCAGGTTGTGTATTCCAGAGAGAAGACTGTTTTTATTGATCTGGACAGACTGCCCTGAATTGAATAGTTAATATACTGAACTCGAAGATGACTATGGAGAAAAATATGAAAAGTAAATTCACTCGGGCACATATTGATATATTCAAATCTGCATACCTCTTCCAGGCTCTGGAACCGGAAGAGCTTGAGCTTTTCATCAATAAGGCTCAATATTCAGACCTTACTCCCAACAGTGTAATCATCCGTGAAGATGATCCCGGCGAAAACCTTTTCCTGATTCTGTCCGGCAAGGTTCGCGTAACCAAGAAAACCTTCGAAGGTATCGAGCAGATACTTGGAATCCTGAAAAGCGGTGATTTCTTCGGTGAGATGGTCCTTCTTGACCGCAGGAGCAGAAGCGCGTCCGTATATTCACATACTCGCGTTGAACTGGCAAATATCGAATATTCGGAGGTATCTTCCATACTGACTGAAAACCCCAGGATTGGTTTAAAAGTACTGCGCGCGTTCTCCGAGGTAATTTCCCTCAGGCTGCGAAACGCCAACGATAAGCTCAGGTCGCTACCCTTTATCGAAAGAACCTTCTGAGAATGGTTGATGGTGCTGAGGAACTTCTCGCGAAAGCGAAGGAAGCTACCGGGAACTGTTACTGCCCTTATTCAGAATTTCATGTTACGGCGGTTCTTGAAGATGAGATTGGCGGGCTTCATATCGGAGTCAATGTCGAGAATTCCTCCTATGGCCTTACAATGTGTGCCGAAAGGGCGGCGATTTTCTCAGCAGTTTCCAACGGGCAGAAGAAATTCAAAAGGATTCTGATATATTCGCCCGATGGTGAACCCATGCCATGCGGCGCCTGCAGGGAAGTACTGGCTGAATTCTGCGATGATGATTTTCCGGTGATTATCGCGACAGACAATACAGTCAAGCAATACACCCTAGCCGAACTCCTCCCCCACCGCTTCAAGGCCGGGTTTACCACGGGAAAATGAATTTCAGAACTAGAAATCCATCTCAGTATCCGATTCGGGATTGCCTGATTTCGCTCGGACAGGAAGACCTACGTGAGTTCAACGGTTTTCTGACATCTCTGAGAGATCAGCCTGAACAGGAAGCAAAACAATGCGCATACTGATGGTGAAAGGATCCTCATTCAACCGTGAGGTTCCACAGTATTCATATCCGCTTGGATTGATGTACATGGCCTCTTACCTTCGATCAGACCAGCCGGGTCATGAAATAGAAATTCTGGATCTCCATTGCCACAGGCATCCATTCGATCTGCTTCAGAAGCGGTTGGAGGTCTGGGATCCACAGGTAGTCGCAATTTCCGCGCTTACATGTGAAGCAGAGAGCCTTCACAGGATTTCAGCAATTGCCAGGAAAATAAACCCTGAGACTGTTGTTATGGTTGGCGGACCCCATATCTCAGCATGCACGAATGACGTCGAAGAAGACATGAATATAAACGTGCTGGTTATTGGAGAGGGTGAAAGAGCTTTTACGGAACTTATTAAAAGGCTATCTAACCGTGAAAACATCTCAGGGATTCCCGGAACCGCATTAAGAGTGGATGGAAAAATGGAGTGGGGAGCACCGGGAGAACTTCTCTCCGATCTCGATTCGATTCCATTTCCAGCCTGGGATCTAGTGGATATCAAGAAGTACTCGCGGATGGGACGTGCGGGTAATACCCGGCGGGGCAGATATATGCCTATCTTCACATCGAGAGGATGTCCATACAGGTGCAGTTACTGCCACAACGTTTTCGGTAAGAAATTCAATTACAGATCTGCGGAAAATGTTGTCGAGGAGATAAAGCAGATAGTTGATACCTTAGGAATTACAGATATTGAGATATTCGATGATGCTTTCAATATTAACCATGACCGTGCCAAGTCTATCTGCAACATGCTGCTCGAACTCGATCTTGGATTATCTCTTGCATTTCCAAATGGCGTAAGAGCTGATCATCTTGATCGGGAAATGGTAAACCTTCTCGCCAGAGCAGGAACCACAAATCTTGCGGTTGGAGTCGAGACGGCATCTCCGGAACTTCAGAAAGCGATCGGCAAAAACCTGAATCTTGAAAGTGCAAAGAAAGCGATTACCTTGGCTGATAAGGCAGGGATCGTTACGAGTGGATATTTTATGCTTGGATTTCCGGATGAAACTGCAGAACAGATGCAGGAAACCATTGCCTACGCTGAGAGTACCGATCTCTTTTTTGCAAGCTTCTTCATTGTAACGCCTTATCCAGGAACACCTCTATGGGTACAAACGATGTCAACGGTCGATTCATCTGTTATTAATTTCAGCGACTACAATTATCTTTCAGGCTACTTCAATCTGGGTAAAGTAAGCGGTACCGAACTGCGTCGCCTGCAGAAGGAAGCGTATAGACGATTTTATTCGAAGAAGAAGTGGAAGATTATCAAGTCTATTTTCAGGCTTCGTATTGACTTTCGTAATGCTGCCTGGCTCTGGTTTGGACGGATGCGGGATAAAGCCAGATTGAAAGCATACAATTACTAACCATGATCCGGTATTGGGTTGAATTATAAAATTGCATTGATTTGATACGGAGATGAATTCAGATGCGAAATATTACATTACTTATACTGGGAATTATTCTGCTCTCCGTTTTTGCATCGTATGCTCTTTCAGGTTCAAGAACAGAAGGGCCGTTGGATAAGGTAATCCAGCTTCTGGTTCTTTTCCCGGCTCTTGTCTGTATTGCGTGGTCAGTATCGAATTGGATGAAAAAGGATCTGGCGCTTTCTGCAGTTCGTCTTCTGGACGGAATCAGCGTCAGAACCTTCATGACGCTTTCATCGATTCTTCTCTTCGCGCTCACCGCCTGGATGGCCTTCTATCCGCTTGAAGGAACCGCAAAGGGAGCAGACGAAGCAGCACAACTTTTTCAGGCAAAGATATTTGCATCCGGTGAGCTATCAGCCCCCGTTCCACCTGTATCCGATCCTGAGAGATTTTTCCCCAGCCGGCATCTGATAATGGAAGATGGAAAGTGGTTCTGTCAATATACTCCTACTCATTCATTCCTTATGGCACCCTTTGTCTGGTTTGATCTGACCTGTCTTCTGGGACCGCTTGAGGGAGTGTTGTCTCTAATCGGCATTTTTCTGCTTGTCCGATTGTGGACCAGCAACAGAATGGCGAAGCTGACCATAATACTGCTCCTGCTCTCTCCTTTTTTCCTGATTATGACATCGAGTTATATGGCTCACAATTCAAACCTGATGTTCGTTACCTGGAGCCTGTATTTCCTCAGCGTTTACTGGAAAAGTGACAGATATATATGTACTCTGGCATCAGGTTTTCTACTGGGGCTGGCGCTTACAACAAAGCCATTTCCCTTAATCGTGTGGGGGTTGTTCCTCTTAATAATACTTGCGTTAAAAGGACGAAGGGGGTTCAAAGCACTACTGGGCCTGGTTCTGGGTTCCATCCTTCCCGTTGCGGGATTCCTGGCGCTGAACCTGTACTACACAGGAGATCTGCTAACAACACCCTATCAGATCGCAAGGGGGGGAAGACTGATCGGATTCGGAGTGAACAAGACATGGTTCCCTGTATATGGAGATTACAACCATACGTTATGGCGGGGTATCAAGATCGGAGTCAGGCAGATCGCTGCCGGCGCTACAACTCTTTTTGGCTGGCCTCTTTTGTCTCTGGTTCCCCTCATCGCGTCGATCGGGCTGATGAGGAAGGACAGGAGAATTCTCTGGCTGTTTCTACCCCTGCCCGCCATGTTCATCCTGTTACTCCCGCACGCCTGGCCTGCAGTGATATACGGGCCGCGTCACTACTTCACTTTCCTCCCTATAATACTCTTTCTGTCTGTTCTGGGACTGATATTTATATTCCGTGTCGCAAAAGCAAAATGGGGAGATCGGGGAAGCAATTTCGTCTTTCTGGTTCTGGCAGGACTGTTCGGAATCACCATTTTTCTCTACCTCCCTGAGGAAATCAGATTTAAGTCAGGCGCATGGCTGGCGATTGATGGAAAACCCTGGGAACTGGCTCAGGAAACTGTCGAGATTCCGGCTGTGGTATTCATGGAGGCTTCCGATCACGGCTACCCGAACATCTTCAGCGGTCTGAATTACACCTCACCGTTCCTGGACAGCGAAATTATCTTCTGCACACACCAAACAGCTGAGGAGGATCAGGAGTTCATGGCAGCTTTCCCTGAAAGGGAATATTATCTTTATTACATTGACGAAACGGGATCTCACTTTATGGAACCCTGGAACCTCGAACTTGCGGAAGAGTTAATTCCCTCAAGGTTTTTGCATGCTGATCCTACAGCGGGGCGGGATGCTCCCTGACCAGGTCGGGCTAAACTTTCTGACCTTTATTAGTACATTATATCTCAATAAGGAATAATAAAATTTACAAGATATTAAATTCCAATCATGGAAAGGGATATACGTTTTCTCTTAATGTCCACATCGAGAACCTTTACGCTGAGTTTTTCTCCTGCTGAAACCACATCCGCCGGGTTTTTGATGTATCTGTCAGCCATCTGACTTATGTGAACAAGCCCGTCCTGATGAACCCCCACGTCTACGAAAGCACCAAAATTCGTAACATTTGTTACTATTCCGGGAAGTACCATGCCCTCCTCAAGATCCTTAATGTCGTGCACATTCGCAAAACTGAACACCTGGAAAGATTTCCTGGGATCCCGGCCTGGTTTTTCCATCTCTTCCATGATATCACGCAGTGTAGGAAGCCCTATTTTTCCATTAACAAACTCCTTGAGATGAATTGATTTCCGGATCTCCTCTGACTTCATCAATTCTGTAACAGTCGAACCTTTCGATCTGGCCATTCGTTCAACCACCGGGTAACTTTCAGGATGAACACCGCTTCCATCCAGCGGATTCTGACCATTTCTGATTCTTAGAAAACCCGCGGACTGCTCAAAGGAAACTGCTCCAAGTCCTTTAACCTGCAGAAGCTGCTGGCGGCTGGAAAATGCTCCGTTCTTCTCTCTCCACCTGATAGTATTCCCGGATACTTTTGTAGAAAGACCGGATACGTACGATAGAAGCCGGGCGCTTGCGGTATTAACATCAACTCCAACTCTGTTGACACAACTCCTCACTGTATCATCAAGAGCCTTGTGCAGTTTTTTACTGTCCACATCATGTTGATACTGGCCTACTCCTATGGATTTCGGGTCGATCTTGACCAGTTCCGCGAGAGGATCCTGAAGCCTTCTCCCTATTGAGATCGCTCCGCGTACAGTAATATCAAAGTCGGGAAACTCCTCCCGGGCAATTTTGGAAGCCGAGTAGATGGATGCTCCGCTCTCATTCACCGAGATAACCTTCACATCTTCCATCAGCCCTGCTTCTCCCAGAAATTTCTCTGTTTCCCTTCCGGCAGTACCGTTACCAACAGCGATGTACTTCGATCCGAATTTCTTTATTAACCCGTTAACGGTTTTTTCAGCTTCTATTCTTTTCGCTTCAGACATAAAGAGGAAAATCACCGTATTATGCTGAACTGTTCCCTGTGAATCGAGACAGACCAGCTTGCAGCCAGTCCTGAAACCCGGGTCAATTGCCAGAACATCTTTCGAACCCAGCGGTGGAGCCAGAAGAAGTTCTCTCAAATTGGATGAAAATACTCTTATTGCCTCATCATCGGCTGTTTCTTTACTTTTTAAACGGATTTCCGTCTCCATGGATGGAGCAAGAAGTCTATGGAAACCATCCAGTGCGGCCTCAGCAATAATTCTTCCTTCAGGAGTATCGGTATTCATACATTTCCCCGACAGAATAATGTCCAGTGCTTTATCAGGTGACACGGTTATCCTGAGTGACAGGACTTTTTTCTCCTCTCCCCTGCGCATTGCAAGAACTCTGTGTGATGGCGTTCTTTGCACAGGTTCATCCCATTCAAAATAATCCCTGAATTTCGCCCCTTCCTCCTCCATTCCCGCATTCACCCGACATTTGTAATTACCTGTATTCCAATATAACCTTCGCATGGATTTTCTGATGTCAGCATCATGAGACAATACCTCCGCAATAATATCCCGTGCTCCTGCAAGTGCATCTTCTACCGTTTCAACGCCCTTTTCCGAATCCATATATTCAAGCGCGTACAAAGCTGGATCATCACCCTTTTGAAGCAGTATCCGCTGCGCAAGGGGCTCCAGCCCTTTCTCCCTGGCTTTTGTTGCCCTGGTTCTTCTTTTAGGACGGAACGGCAGATATATATCCTCAAGAGAAACCACAGTATCCGCATTGATGATCTTTTCCTTCAAATCGTTTGTAAGAAGTTCCCTCTCATCAAGTGACCGGAGGATGGATTCCCTTCTCTCATCAAGCTTTTTCAGCTGTTCCAGTCTGTCACGGATGGTTATTACGGAAACTTCATCCATGCTTCCGGTAGCTTCCTTTCGATACCTTGCAATAAAAGGTACTGTAGCTCCCTCCGCAAGCAGAGATGCAACAGCGGCAATGTACTTTCTTCTCAATTTTGTTTCAAGGGAAATCTTCTCAAAATGACTGTTTTGCATTTCTTTCTCTTTTAGAGTTGCTTAACGGACTTTATAGATTAACCTGGCAGATGGGTTACTTGCATTCACAGCTGTTTTTCCTGATACACGATAGATTAATTCCGGGATCAGGATTATTTGCAGCCCGGTTTACTGATGTGAAATTTACTCCAGATTCTCAAGGGCCTCGTTAATCGCGTCACGAACCTGGATCATTACATCCGGGGTTAATGTAAGCCCTTTACGAGTGGGCTTCCAGTCCCCTTTATCGTCCATATAGTATATTCTTGCACCTACGTACTGGTTCCCTTTGAATTCGGAAAGTTCAACTCTGATCAGATCCTGTCCTTTTTCTATATCCTTTACCGTCTTCTCCATTGCTTCTCCATTCACTGTTTTTCATTACCTGCTTATTTCGGTTGAACCGGAAGTCTAATAAAAAGTAGCGGTGAAATGCAAGCCCGGTTCCAATATGCCGACTAATGGCCGGACCTGCTTATTCACCCAGGAATATGGATGAAACCGTCTCTCAGGCCAAGACTGCCGATTAAATATATGACTCTTGACCGTATACGAAAATATCCCTCTGGCAATAAAATAGCGTCCAGCATTCTATTATTGTTTGACATTGAAAATTGCCCCGTGTATTATCTTGTCAGGCAGAGTAATACCGACCAACAGTTATTGAAATGTCAAAATTCAAGATACGACCCCATAGATTTAGAAGGGATGGTGGTACAATGCGGTACTCAAAACTCGCGTCGCATATTTGTCTTGGTATTCTGGTGTTTCTTGCAGGAGCATCGCACGCTCAGGAGGACGGCTCGATAGTGGCCTGGGGGTGGAACGATGCCTTCCAATGCAACGTCCCCGCGCCCAATACGGGCTTCGTGGAAGTGGCAGGTGGATATAGCCACAGCCTGGGGCTGAATGAGGACGGCTCGATAGTGGCCTGGGGGAGTAATGGCGACGGCCAATGCAACGTCTCCGCGCCCAACACGGGCTTCGTGGAATTGGCAGGTGGTGATAACCACAGCCTGGGACTGAAAGAGGATGGCTCGATAGTTGCCTGGGGGTTGAACGCCCAAGGTCAATGCACCGTTCCCGCGCCCAACACTGGATTCGTGGATTTCTCAGGTGGAGGTTACCACAGCCTGGGGCTGAAAGAGGACGGCTCGATAGTTGCCTGGGGGTGGAACTACTACTGCCAATGCGATGTTCCCGCGACCAACACTGGATTTATGGAAGTGGCAGCAGGATATTACCACAGCCTGGGGCTGAAAGAAGACGGCTCGATAGTGGGCCTGGGGGAATAACAGCTACAGCCAATGCAACGTCCCAGCGCCCAACACTGGATTCGTGGATGTGGCAGCAGGATATTACCACAGCCTGGGGCTGAAAGAAGACGGCTCTATAGTGGCCTGGGGGTGGAACGCCCAAGGTCAGTGCACCGTTCCCGCTCCCAACACTGGATTCGTGGATTTCTCAGGTGGAGGTTACCACAGCCTGGGGCTGAAAGAAGACAGCTCGATAGTGGCCTGGGGGTATAACTACTACGGCCAATGCACCGTCCCCGCGCCCAATACGGACTTCGTGGATCTGGCAGGTGGATTGTACCACAGTCTGGGCCTTCATGGCTATGGAACTTCTGTCGAGGACTCGCCATTTCCTCAGGATATCCTTCAAATCAACTCATGCTTTCCAAACCCTTTTTGTTATACCACTACCGTGATGTTCCAATCTCCCGAGTTCGACGCTGTCAGGCTCGAAGTTTTCGATACGTCGGGACGGCTGGTGAGCAACAGGGAGCTTGGCCAATTGGCTGAGGGACAGAACTCCTTCCTGTGGGCTGGTTGCGGCTCGGGCGGCGAAACGCTGGCCGATGGGGTTTACCTCATTCGTCTTGTGAGTGGATCAGGTGACATTGCCTCAGCCCGGATTGTCCTTCTGAGATAGTTCTGCCTGATAGATTCATCGGTAACTGGACGCCAGTAACCATAGCGCTTGGAAAAGCGTTCGTAATGCACATTCCTGAACTCTTCGTAATGGGAATCCAGCAGTCGGAATAAAGGACCTGAATATCATCAAAGAGGTTCAGACAATTTCATTTCTGAAGTACATCATCATTTCCGATGTCTTTCTCAGTTCAAGCACCCTGGGACCCGGTGTGGAGAAATCCCCATCCGGCTGTATGAATACAAAATCTATTCCAGCCGCGTTGGCAGCTCCCATATCACTGCCCGCGCTGTCCCCGACGAACAGAGTGTCGTACGTTTTTGAATCTGCAAGTTTCATAGCGCAACGGAGTATTGCAGGGATTCTTGAAGATTCAGCACCTCCATGATGTATTCCGCGGCATATTTCTGCGCTCCGGCATAATCAATAAGTGTTCCATCCAGATCGAACAGGAGAGTACTGTACTTACTGAAATCCATGGGAATTACCTCCTCTGCATTCATGATCATGGTAAGGAAAGATCACATCGGCAAGACCAGGAAGAAATCGCGTTCCCCGCTAGACGTGCAGTAAGGTATTTAGGCGGAGAATAAGATTTTTTGGGATTTCCCCGGAACAAATACTCCTGAACACTCTTCTGCATACATAATTCACATGAGATCATTACATTATTTTGACTTTATTTGTGCAGAATAATCATTGTTAGAAAGGTTTCTACAATTATGAATAATCAGAATACTGCGCCATTCAGCCTTGAAAAATCCCCGGCGGACAAGAGCATTCTCGTTCTTTCCGGTAAGGGAGGGGTGGGCAAAAGCACCGTTGCCGCCAACCTTGCAATTTCGCTTTCACTGCAGGGGTACTCTACCGGGCTGCTGGATACGGATTTTCACGGTCCCAGCATACCAAAACTCCTGGGTATGGAGGGAACCAAGCTATCATCATCCGATGGGAAAAGCTGAATCCGGCTGAACTCGGATCCCTCAAGGTTATTTCTGTGGATTTCATACTAAGCAGAATTGACAGATTGTACTCATATTCCGTTCGAAGAGGAAGTCATTGAACCTTTCAATCTTTCTTGAGGAAGAACTCTTCAGACCGGGTTCACATCGTCACTGGGTATGGAGTGTTCCGAAGTTGCTCAGGCTTCATTTCCTGCATCACAGAAAGCTTTTACCGAAGCTCGGCAGATGTGCCTGGAACTCGACCACCATGTATCTTCAAGAAGCCAATAGTCGTGATGATATCTTTCCCGGAGGCATCCTGGTGCCCCAGACCTTCGGTTGAATGGCCAACTGGAACCCCCATGTACACGCCCTTGTTACGAATGCCTGCTGGGACAGAGAAGGTAATTTCTACCCCGTTCCTGAAATAGAGGTTGGATAATAATTCACGAATCCGACTTCAGGGGCAGTGTGTACCTTAATACCGTGTTCCCGGTGCGTATTTGTCAGCAACGCAGGTTGCGGCGGGTGCGCCTCTGGCCAGATAGGGATGACCGATCGGGAATTGACAGATCAGAGAAAGAGCTAGCATAAATTTGGTATTCTTTAAATAAGTGGTAATATTTTCTGGCACTTTCTCCTATAAGTGGTACCACTTTCTGAGATATTATCCACTTATATTGACTTGCATTAATAAACCCTTATACTTGTTGAATGAGACGAACAATTGAGAAAAACCTTCAGCTCTGGAAAAAACGAACATTGCGAAAGCCTTTACTCCTTCGTGGTGTTCGACAGTCAGGCAAGACATATCTTCTGAGAAAACTCTTTGCGCCATCGTTCCCGGCAGTACATTACTTTGATCTGGAGCAAGACAGAACCGCAGCAAGCATATTCAACAGAGATTCCCTTAAACCCGAAGAGTTAATTAACGCCCTGGAGATTCTCTCAGGGAACACGATAGATATTCACTCTGATCTAATTATTCTAGATGAAATACAGGCTTCACCAAGGGCTCTGACATCTTTAAAGTACTTTGCGCAGGATATGCCCGAAGCATTTATAGCTGCCACTGGAAGTCTCCTTGGAATCAGCCTGGGATATAGTTCCTTCCCTGTTGGCAAAGTGAATTATCTGGATGTTAACCCTTTGAGTTTCACTGAGTTCCTGGCGGGTGTTAACGAACATCAAATATCTGAAGTTCTGAAAAATCTTGACTACAGGAAACCTCTTGACGAATTCTACCACAGCAGATTATGGACTTTGTTCAGCGAGTATCTCTCTGTGGGGGGTATGCCTGAAGCAGTAAGCTGTTACAGTAATCTAAGAATCGAAAGCACCCTTCATGCAACAGAAGAAGTAAGAATGATTATGCATAATCTTCTTAACAGCTATCTTGCAGATATTGCGAAACATGCCGGCAGTGAAAACTCAACACAAATCACAGAAATTTTGAAAAGCATCCCTGCACAATTAGGTAGGGAGGTAAATGGCAATGCGGAAAGATTCAGGTTCAAGGGAGTAATTCCAGGTAAAAACAAATATCAAAATCTTTCTGGAGCCATCAATTGGCTGGTTGCAAGCAGTATTCTTCTTAAAGTACCTTTGGCCAACAGAGGCGAACAACCTCTTTCTGCATGGGAATCTCCTAACAGATTTAAATTGTATCTGCATGATATCGGAATCCTTTCACATCTGGCTGAAATACCGCTATTAAAAAAAGAGGCTTTTATCCCGGGTTTTTACAAAGGCTGGGTAGCTGAAAACTTTGTTGCCCAGGAGCTGACAGCATCCGGAATGAACCAACTTCACAGCTGGCAAGGAGGCAAAGCTGAAGTCGAATTCGTTATTCAATCAGAAGGAATTTCAATTCCAGTTGAAGTGAAGGCAGGCAGAAGAACACAGGCCAAGTCTGCAGGCATTTTTGCCGGCAAATACGCTTCACCACTTATAGTCAAACTCGGTTTCTGGACAAATTCACTGACAGGAGACAACAAACCAACCCTTAAACTCCCGCTGTATGCGGCAGGGCTTCTTGCAGACCAGAACAGAATCAGGCGCGCTGCAGAAAGAGATTAGCCAGTCTTACACTGTTTGATCAGATCCGGTATTGTTTAACGATTTCTGAAATTCCTGTATGTTATATAAATCAATTTTGCTGTGTACTCTGAGTACAGCTATTCAATTATTATGAAAGGTAGAAAATGTTTCCATTCTCAGGAATAGTCGGCCAAGATGACGCAAAACTCGCTCTGGCCATAGCGGCCGTTGACCCCGGCATGGGAGGAGTCCTCCTGTCCGGCATGAAGGGCACCGGTAAAAGTACCCTCGTACGCTCTTTCGTTGATATAATTCCCAACAGAAAAGTGGTTGAAAACTGCCTGTACGGCTGTACTGGAGTTAACGACGGTTTTTTGTGCGATGATTGCAGACAGGCTCTTGAAAGCGGAAATCTTCCGAATATCATAAGCATAAGACCCAAGCTTATAACGGTACCGCTGGGGGTTACCGAGGATCGTCTTCTTGGAACAATAGATGTGGAGCTTCTCCTGCGCGAGGGTATACAGAAATTCCAGCCGGGGCTCATGGCCAGAGCAAACAACCAGGTTCTTTACGTTGATGAGGTTAACCTTTTACCGGACAATATCACCGATGACGTACTTGATGCCTGTGCCAGCGGTTTCAACACGGTTGAGAGAGAGGGCATTTCTCTAACACATCCGGCAAGATTCATCCTTGTAGGCACCATGAACCCGGAGGAGGGCAATTTGCGCCCCCAGATACTGGACAGATTTGCCATGTCCGTTGACATCAGGACAGAGAGGGACCCTGCTCTGAGAATAGAGATAATCGAACGTACCCTGTCTTACGAGAACGATCGGGATCGCTTTATCCGGGCTCATGAGAAAACCATTTTGAAATTGAGGAAAACAATATCCGCAGCCCGCCTGAAACTTCATGACGTTAAGCTGCCTGTTGCCGCAATAGAAACGGTTGCCGAGTCGATGTCCGAGCTGAATGTAGACGGTCAGAGGCCGGATCTTGTAATGATAAGGGCGGCAATCGCCTGGTCAGCCCTCGAGGGAAAACATGAAGTGAATTCAGAAGCTCTACTTAAGGTGGCTCCTCTGTGTGTATGCCATCGAACAAGATCCGGAGGAATGGATCAACCACCCACGAGAGATGAGTTAATGGAACAGATTAAAACCCATTCCTCCAAAGCCTGGAAGTCCGGTAACGGCATTTACTACGATCCCGAGAACATTCGGGCCGGTAAGGACTGATGGGTTTGCTGAAAAAAGATATTCCATTCTCAGCAATAGAGAACCTGGATAAGGCAAAGCTTGCCCTTCAAATAGCCATGATTGACCCCGCGCTTGGAGGCGTACTGTTATTGGGAACAAGAGGTTCGGGCAAGAGTGTCCTGATGAAATCCACCAGGTTCCTGCACCCCGAACTGGATGCGGACAAAGCCATTGTCAGTGTTCCACTTGGTGTAACCGAAGACAATCTAACCGGCAGCCTGGATCTCAAAACCATACTGCGTACAGGAAAAACACGGTTGAACCCCGGTCTCATGGAAAGAGCTGACGGCAGAATACTCCTCATAGAGGATGTGAACCTGTTGAATGACAGGCTTGTGGACCTTATCCTTGACTGTGCCGCCAGCGGAGTGCTGACAGTTGAAAGGGAAGGCGTTTCGGTATCAACCACCAGCCGATTCAAGCTCTTAGCCACAATGGACCCTGACGAGGGCAGACTGCGCCCCCAGCTTCTGGACCGTTTCGATCTCTCCGTGAAAGTCGGCAGCCTTGAAAGCGGTAAAGAGAGAGCAGATCTGATCAAACGGCTGCTTGCGTTTGAATACCTGGGAGAAAAGGCGGCAGCAAGATACCGCCATAAGGATACTATCCTGAGGGAAAAGATAATCAAGGCTCGAAGGAGACTTTCCAGGATGGGAATCAAGGTAAGAACCCTGGCTTCCATAGCTTTCGCGATGAGTTATCTTGAAATGGATGGGCACAGGCCTGAAATGGTTATCACGAGGGCAGCCGGAGCCCTGGCTTCCCTGAGGGGCCGAACTAAGGTAATATGGGACGATGTTCGGGACACCGCAGTGCTGGCAACCGCTCATAGAACACGAAAAGGTGGTCTTGAAGGGCCTCCATCGGAAAAAGCTCTTATCAGTGCTCTCCGGGCAGGATGGGGCATCGGATCGAAACATGGAACTTCGGAGATACTTCTCCGGTTATGGGATTCCCAAAGCAGAATTTTCTCTTCTATCTCTTCCGCAATGGATTACGACGATGACAGTTCAGTGAATGTCTGGAGTAACGAGATAAGACAGTTGCGCGGGTGCGATGGAATGTTTAGCAGCGAGTTCCCGGAATTCATGGAAAGCAGGGTTGTCAAGAAACTTGTTAACAGAATCGCAAAAAGCTCACAGCCGGGGTCACAGGGATCTAAAACTGTAAGAATTAAACCATCAGTTGACCAATCGCGCGGAAAGCCTGTTCGTGCTGTTCCAACCGTGGACGCCGGGAAAATGGATGTATATCAGTCGGTCATAGCGGCTGTCACCGGAGGGGAGAAGCTCCCCCTGGTTCCTCTTGAGAAACGCTGGTGGCGCGCCTGGGAGAGGAGTTCGCGACCCAGGGCTATTGTTATGATTATTATCGATGCCAGCAAATCGTCACGCAACTACCTTTTCGGTTTAAGTAAACTTCTCAGGACTCTGTTCGAAGATCACTTCGATCCCATGTCAAAAGTGGGATTGGTCTCAATGCACAAAGGCAGCCCTGTACTCCACTTCAAACCCACAAGGAATAGACTCCGCGTATATGGAAGGGTTGCTGAACTGGTATCATCCGGCTTCACTCCGCTGGCAGAAGCTTTGATGATTGCAAGAAGAACTCTCAAAAGATGCAGCACTGCATCCGGTAAAACGGGAAGCTTCATCCTTCTCGTATCCGATTGCGCTCCGGAACCTCTGCCACCGGGTTGTCACTATCCGTACGAGAGCAAGATCTACGGTAAGGTCAGAAAAGAAGCCCAAATGTGCAGAATTGCAGATTTTCCTGTTCTTATAATCGATCCTATGAAATATCCGTCAGAAAAAAGCCCGGAAATTCTTCCTGGAAGACGCCTTGCAAGGTTCATAGAAAAGGTAACCGGGGGTATGTTAATTCATATGCCATCCAGCGTTCTGGACAATGACAACATCATAGTAAAAGTAATCAATTCAATGACCGGTAACTGTGAGTACGAAACAATATCCAACACACTGGATATTGAGATAGGAAAGTTTTCAAGCACAACACCCTGGCTGAAGGGGTAGTGTTAAAGAATTTTGTAGAATATCCTGATGAAAGGCACCCCGGCTGAGTTCCGGGGTGCTTTTGTTTTAAACTAGCTTGAACGGCCTGCGGCTTCAAACAGAATGGTAAAGGTTCCCTCGCCAGATGAGTACTTTTCTACAATCAGAAAGCATTCTCCCGCTTGATCTTCCGTTACTGTGAAGGAAAGAAGGGAGTTGTTTCCATCACCACCGTCATCATCGTACAGACTCTCTCCGTCAGGCAGAATAAGTGTTATGACAGGGTCCAGTTCTTCACTATCAGCGGATATCGAGTAGCTTGTGCCTGCCTGAAGACTGAGCCGGTAAATGATGGTTTCGGTCTCGTAGGGCGCGTATATCTCCGTTGATCTTCCGGCTCTGAGTGTACTTATGCCATCATCATTCTCGGACCATGAGAATGTTACCTCCCCTTCACCCGGACCACTGTAAGGTGATACGAGAACGATATATTCACCAGCCATCAGCGGTTCCACAATCCGGGAATTCGATCCCAGGTCACCGTAATCATCGTTTGAAGCCACGTACTGGATGCTGTCACCATCTCTCCTGAGTAATGTAAGGCATACGTCCATTTCACCTGATGCGTTGATCTCGTAGGCTGAAGTATTATCGACTGTAAATGTGAACGCCGCTACGGGAGTGAATGGAGAAAGAAATCCTGGAGCTTCATAATCGTCTACCATATCCGGCCACCATGCTATCGCGAAATTTCTGTCATTAACTATTTCACCTGTGTAGTCCGTATCCTGCTGCTGAGCGGGGATTTCAACCGTTTCAAGGGCTTCCTCATCGATGGATTCCATCTCCAGAGTAAATCTTCCATGACTTCCAGCAGAGTAGGGCATCACAAGGGCTATGTAATCTCCGGCGTCAAGTTCTCTTACTATTCTGGAGTAAGAACCGCTGTAATCATCGTTGTATTCCACGAATGTATAAGTTCCATCTTCAACAGCCATAAGAACCAGATAGGGGTCGAAATCATCGGATTCCAGCGATATTGAAATCAATTCTTCGCTATCAATGGTGAAGGGGAAGAGCTCCGCCTGGGAGTAGTTATAAATGTAGATATCGTTTTCAAGAGCTTCTCTCAGGATACTGTACAGGTAAGCATTGTAGCTGTCTTCTTCGATCCATCCCTTTATTATTCCCCCTGAGAAATCGGTTGCATTGATAAAGGTTTCAAGGTCCTCGGAAGTTCCTTCCTCAATGATAACGTCGTAGAGCCCCCTGGTATCATCGGGCGAAAAGACCAGGAGTTTTCCTCCTGACGGAGCGCCATCAAGAACAACCCTCGCGCTGGTCGACTCTTTCCAGTTATCGTTGAAGGCTATAAGGTTGCCTTCTCCGTCGATTACCACGGCAATAGGATTGAAATCGTGGCTTCGCACATCAATAACCATTATCCCGCTCCCGGATAAATTATGTACAGCGGTATAGGTGTCAGTTTGGACAGGGCGGCCTCTGGCTAAAAGAGTGCTGCTGGCCTGCGGCCAGGCATTTGTCAGTGTATGTGTTTTCTCAGGTAATGCGCTTCTTATTACATTGCCCGGAGTGGCTACTTCGTTGGAGCAGCCTGCTGCAAGAAATGACAGCACGATTACAAGGGTCAGCAAAGCTTTCATAATGTCTCCCTGTTCTGTTAAATTCTCATTGCCTGTTAAGATAATACTAATTGAGCAGTAGTACTATTCCATACTAAAATATAACTCGTAATCGCTTCAGGTGCGTTGTAACTGCACACATTTCTATCAACGCTTATGCCTGCCGGTTCAGAATTACCAGGGTTAACTATCTATCAACATTGAAATTGCTTTACCTGATCATAACCATAGAGTATACTTAAAAGAATCCAATCAATCACTCGAAACAGAGGGGCATTATGAAAACAATCATTGTCTTGCTGGTGCTGGTTTCGATGGCCGCGGCAGAATGGGTCGACTTCGGTATATCTGACCTGGATCATGCCAGCCTTGAAGTGGTGGAATGTACAGCCTCGGGTTTTGTGGTAGAAATCACGCTGCCGGGGTTCCAGAACAACACTGTTTCCGAGAACGGAATGACATTCAATTCCATAGGTGTGCCAGCCCTTACACCGTACGCCGATGCGGAGGGAGCGCCCATGCTTCCAAAAGCATCCTTCCTGGCTGCCGTACCTGACAATCCCAGCGTATCCATCAGTGTAGAGATACTTGAGGATCCGGTTATTATTGGTAACATCACTCCTTCTCCAATGCAGCCAATTCCAATGGACAACTCCTACGATCCGGTTCCCTTCACATACCTGCCGGAAGCTTACAGCCATGGCACATACCCTTCGCAGGATGCCGTGTTCGAGGTTTCCGGAACCCTTCGCGGAGTGAATCTGGGCAAATTCACTATCATTCCCTTCCATTGGGATGCTGAGACGGGGCTCCTGACGGTAACCCCTAAACTTCGCGTAACCGTTGATCTTGGCGGAAGTGTTCATGTTGATCCAAGGCTTCAGAGCAGGTTCTTCATGAATACGTACAGAACCCTTGTCAATTCGGAAATCCTCGGTGAACCGGAAAGAACCATCAGTTCTCAAAGCAGTGAACCTATAAAAGCCTATAATGCAAGACAGGCAAGGGATATCACCGAAGCCGATCTGCTGATAATCGCCGGCGATGATTTTGTCAATACAATGATGGACACTTTCATTGAGGCGAAAATGGATCAGGGCTACCTTACTGCCATAGTAGGAGCCGGAAGCTGGACTCCATCTGAAATCCACTCATACATTCTGAATGCGTATGATACTTGGGATATTCCTCCATCATTTGTACTGTTTGTCGGCGACAGTGATGATGTTGAGCCAATTGCCATGTCATACAGTTGGAATGACAGCGTCTGGGCCGACAACAGATATCTTTGTATGGACGGTGCAGGCGACTATAACTCGGATATCTTTTATGGCAGAATGGTAACTCCCTCAAGCCATTATCATTTTGTGGAGGAAAAAATCCTCAAATGGGAATTCGACCCCCTCATGGACGCGGATTTCTGGGGAAACGTTCTCTGCGCGGGGATGATGCAGGATATGAACCCATATGGTCAATTTGATGGTATTGCTAGTAGATGGTTTTGCTTCACATGTGAAACGGTCCGAGACACATACACAAACATCTACGGAAAAACAGTAACCAGGGAATACGTTACTGACTCTCCATATGATCCACCATATAACTATCGCAGCGACCTTCCCAGCGCAGGGCAGCAGGTTCCAATGGAAATTGTCTGGGATGGTGACGCGGCTGGGATTCTGTCAAGCATTAACGCTGGAGTCTTCCTTGTTCAGCACAGAGACCACGGAGGTGTTAATGGATGGGGAGACCCGGCGTTCTATACATCCGATCTCTCAGCTTTAACAAACGTCGAGATGACTCCCATAGTTATGAGCGTCAACTGCCTGACAGGCAAATTTGTTGAAAATTGTTTCGTAGAGAATCTCTTTAAAATGGAAGGAGGAGCTGTCGGAGTCTTAGCAGCAACTGCGGTCAGCTACAGTTACTTTAACGACTACCTCTGCTATGGCATGTACAAGTCCTTCAACGATGAGTATACCAATCCTCCATCGCTTTATACCAACCCCACGGGGAACTATCTTGCCGGCCAGGCCACAATGTGCGCTAAGATTGAGATGGAGACTTCAGCTCCCAGTTATCCCGATATATCAGAAATAGAATGGGACATGTTCCAATGGTTCGGCGACCCTACAATGGATATGCGTACAGCAGTTCCCCATAACCTTACAGTGAGTGCTCCCACCAGCCTGCCAGGCGGTTCCACACAGGCTACTTTCCTGGTAAGCGAATCGGATGGCGCAGTCGAGAACGCTCTTGTATGTATGACGCATCCTGATCTCTGGGTAAGTGGCCTAACCGATGCCGCAGGAAGTGTTACCCTTACTTTCGACCCTATTGGTTCTCTCAGTAATATTCAGTGGATGGTAACCGCGCACAACGCGCTTCCAGCAGAGGGTATTATCAATGGAGTGGGAATCGGGAACAGTCCCGAAGGAATCGCAATAACACAGGTGGGATTACCTCACCCCAACCCCGCAAGTGGTCATGTAACATTCCCGGTAACACTCTCGAGCAGCGGCAATTTCGAGATAACCGTCTACGATACCGCCGGCAGGGCGATAGCAACAGTGCATTCGGGTGAACTTCCAGCTGGCGTACACTCTCTGATATGGGATACACATGCTGTGCCGCAGGGTCTTTACATGGTACGATCCATCGATCCCGCAGGTTCTGTTACTACAAACAGGATAGTCGTGTGTAAATAATTAATGTTTATCCGATTGAAGGGCGGAGCCGGAGGCTCCGCCTTCTTGAGTTTGGCCCCATTCACTAAACCTCCATTATTACATATATGGGGTAAATTATTATCTGTGAGCATAATAGACAGCATCCTCCAAAGACGGCTTGAATTTAACCAACTTCGAGACTGCAGAGTGGCTGTTCCTGA
>JAUVLV010000002.1 GCA_030600545.1 Candidatus Aegiribacteria sp.
GGCATTACCAGCAGTAGCGTACAGGATTACCGATATCTCGGTAGTACCCAGCGGCGACGTAACCCTGGTTACAATAACCGCCGATGACGCGATTTCGTACGAGAGATTTTTACTGACCGATCCAATGAGGATCGTTCTGGATATTGGCAATGCGGTGCATTCGCTTCCCTCAATGGATTTTTCCGTTAACAGGGGAAGTGTTCTCTCTATCAGGACGAGCCAGTATAAAGCTCCACCTGAAGGTATCGTCAGAGTAATCATCGACGTTAACGGCGAGCTTCTCAACTACAGCGCTTCACTTGATGGAAATCAGCTCATTCTCGAGATGCAGACAGATCCCACCGGCATACCTTTTGCAGCATGGTCAGCAACCTCAGAATACGTTGAACCCGTAATTACGGGTGGCGATGTGGCACCGTTATCTTCTCCCGCATACTCAACACTTTCGGGACAGCCTGTTATGACCTCATCAAGGGGTATCCGAATAAGTGAAAGTCAGCGCGAAGTAGACGACGGTTTTCCTGTGGAATGGTCCGGAGTCGGTGGACGAAGGATAACCATCGATGTGATGGACGCAAGCCTGAGAACAGTTCTACGGGCAGTTTCAGATGTCAGTGGATTGAATATCATGCTTCCGGAAGATTATTCCTCATCAGTTACTGCCAGACTGCAGAATGTTGGATGGAGAGATGCCCTGACCGCAATTCTTAATTCCCAGGGCCTTGTTGCCAGCATGCAGGGTAACGTTCTCAGAGTAATGCCCAGGGAAGCATTCTATACGGAAATAACCCAGATGGCTTCCACCCGTAATGACAGAGAGAACCTGCAGGACCTCCAGACAGAGATATTTGTAATCAGGTATGCTACCGCGGAAAGCGTGAACAATGCTCTCAGCACCGCTCTGTCCGAGAGAGGTCAGATATCTGTAGATAACAGAACAAACTCTATAATCATCACGGATATTCCGTACAAACTTGAGGAGGTCGGCAGACTTCTGCCGGTACTTGACAGCCCTACCGCACAGGTCATGATCGAAGCAAAACTGGTTGAGATCGATGCAAGCTATGCTAATGAAATGGGTATAGACTGGTCGCTCGGGAATCTTTCAAGATCAAATGATCTCGTGCATGCCGGCATAAGTTCAAGTGGTCTTTCCGTCGGAGATATGACAGCCAGTCTCGCATTCGGAACCATAGCCAGTATGTTTGATGTGAATGCGACTATTTCGATGCTGGAATCACAGAATCATGCGCATATCCTTTCGGAACCAAGAATAGCGATAATAGATAACATGACCGGTACAGTTATATCCGGTAAGGAAATACCGTTAACTTTGAAGGATGAGAGCGGAAACACTTATATTCAGATGTACCAGATTGGAGTTGAACTCACGGTTACACCTCATATCAACGCTGATAACAACGTAACTCTTGAGCTCCAACCTATTGTAAGCGAACTCTCCGGAGAAGCCACATCTGCGCAGCAGCCGATAATCCTGACGCAAAGCGCAAACACAACGTTGATGATAGACGATGGTTCAACGGCGGTTATCGGTGGAATAATGAGAAACAAGCGAACATCTGTAAGAAAGGCAATACCGATACTTGGTCAAATACCTCTGCTCGGTGATTGGCTTTTTTCCTACAACTCAGAGCGTGAAGAAAGTACAGAGCTTGTAATATTCGTTACCCCACACATTATCAGGCCTTACTAAAACCAGGTCAGAGTGATTAGACTGGGGCGGGGAAAGTGGAAGGGTCACATTCTCCGCCCCTCTTCTAATCTGTGCAGACCCACTTCATCCCTTCTTCGTGCTGCTCTTATGGATATTGCCGGAAGGAACCACATAGATTCCGCTATTGTATGGGATTTCTGTGCAGGCAGCGGGGCTGTGGGACTTGAAGCTCTGAGCTGGGGAGCTTCACATTGTGTATTCATCGACAGGAATCCCCGTTCAGCATTGTTCATCCGGGATTTCCTTACGAAACATGATGCTAATGATAACGCAACTGTCATCACCGGGGATTTCAAGGATTATATTAACAGACTGAATTCATTACCTGATGTTGTTTTCATCGATCCTCCTTACAGATACACCAGGCTTTACGAATGGATAGATTTACTGCAATGGAACAGTATCCTGTCATCGGATGGAATTGTTTTTGTTGAATGCGGAAGTGAAACTGTGCTGCAGAAGGAATGGAGCAGGAGAAAGTACGGAGACAGTTACCTTAACTGGAAAAGAATGAAGGATGTACGATGAGAATTATTTATCCAGGAACATTTGATCCTGTAACACTCGGACATATCGATGTAATAAGAAGGGCACGAAAAGCATTCAGTGAAATTGAAATTGCCGTAGTGACCCGTTCTTCAAAATCTCTCTGCTTCCCGATCGAAGAGAGGGTAAGGTTTATCAGGGAATCCCTGGATGAGATCGGACTGAAAGGAATAAAGGTGACTGCATTCGATTGCCTTCTGATTGAATATATGAAGATGAAGGATTGTCACAATTTCATAAGAGGTCTTCGAGCCAATTCCGATTTTGAATACGAATTCCAGATGCAGCTGATGAATAGAAGACTGGCACCTGAGATAACAGGGCTTTATCTTATGCCTTCGGAAGATATGATGTATCTGTCTTCCAAACTTGTAAAAGAGATAGCGAAGTATGGAGGAGACCTTTCAACGATGGTCACAACCTGCGTAAGAAAAGCTTTATTTGACTATTTTGAACACTGATCTATTACAGGAAATGGATGCTTATGAATTATTCAAGAACCATAATGTCACTTTCTCCTTCAGCGACACTTCAATTGAGCGCGAAAGCAAAAGAATTGAAGAAATCAGGAAGGGATATCGTATCACTTTCCGCAGGACAGCCTGATTTCCCAACACCTGCACCAATCGCCGAGGCCGGTATTGATGCAATACGGGAAGGAAAAACAGGGTACACTGCCAGCACCGGAATCCCTGAGTTGAAAGAAGCTGTAGCGAGAAACTATTCCGCAAGAAGGAATATTGAATGGAAAGCTGAGAATGTAGTAGTAAGCAACGGCGCGAAGCATGGTCTGGTAAATCTTATCAGATCCGCTATTAATCCTGGAGACAGAGTACTACTGCCAAAGCCATACTGGGTCAGTTATCCTGAAATGGTTAAAGCTTCAGGAGGAATACCGGTATATCCGAAAGAAAGTATCAATCCTGAAGAAATCGTTACAGCCGCATATCAGGGAGCGGTCGGCCTTCTCCTCAACTACCCTTCGAACCCCTCAGGCTGTGTTCCATCTGAAGATGAAATGAAAGGCATAGCCGATGCCATAGCTGATACAGATATGTGGGTTATCTCAGATGACATTTACGAAGACCTGGTTTACACTGAAGGCGGAACCCCCCATATACTTGATTACAGACCGGAGCTGAAAGAAAGGACTGCCGTTGTATCAGGTGTGTCTAAAACTTACTCAATGACCGGATGGCGAATCGGGTACTCGCTGGCAAATACGGAATGGTCAAAACTCTCCGGTGTACTTCAGGCGCATTCCACATCGAATCCATGCTCTATTTCCCAGTGGGCTGCTCTGGCAGCAGTTGAAGGTAAAGCTGAGAGTGAAAAAAATGAAATGCACAATTCCTTCAGAAAGAGAAGGGATTTGATGTGTTCTTTACTTTTGGACGAAAAAGACTTACAATTTAAGAGACCGGAAGGAGCGTTTTACGTATTTTCCCGGCTGACTGCAGATACTGAACTTGACACTGAAAGCTTCTGCAGTGAACTTCTGGAAGAAGAGGGCCTAGCTGTAATACCGGGTTCCGCTTTTGGAGCTGAAGGATATATAAGGTTGTCTTTTGCGGCATCCGATGATGATATTCGGGAAGGTGTGAAAAGATTGAGAAGATTTCTGCACAGGAGGTATTTTGCATGATTGTGACCTGTCCCAATTGTAGCTGTAAGTACAATATTCCCGAAAACAAAATTGGAGACTCTCCGAAACGCTTTCGATGCAGAAAATGTTCAGAGGTTTTCATTATCAATCCTCCGAATAGCGATATGACCGGAACAGATGAAATGCCCCAGGAGAATGATAGTCCAGAACAGAAAGCTGCACGATTCGCGAGGGTTTTGTCAAGCGACATACTTATCTATAACCGGGATCTGATAGCTGAAGCCAGAAATGACGGGAACCTGCCCGAAGTAATGAATCAGGAAATTCAGAAATCCTGGGATCTATGGAAAAGCAGATTTCCAGAGGAAAGTGAAAACAATCCCGATATTTTCAGCGATGCGCTTAATCAGTATCTTGCCGATGGGGAAAAGATCTTCAGAAGCCAGGACTATTCCTGAAGCGGTTCATTTTCCCTGATCCTGTCACGGACCATCCTGAATATTATATGGCAGAGCATCAGATGAATATCTTCGATCTGCTGCATATCCTCACTTGGGACTATTATTGATTTCTTAACGATATTTATTGCTTCTCCGCCATTGAAACCCGAAAGCAGTACCGAGATTGCGCCTGCTTTGTTGGCTACCCTGAAAGCATTTATGACATTTGGGCTCATTCCGCTTCCGGAAAAGCCAACAACGACATCTCTTTCCTCAACAAGATTTCTCAGTTGTTCACCGAAGGTATTTGTGTAATCGGTATCGTTTGCCCATGCAGTTATCAGAGGGACGTTATCGGAAAGGCTGACAGCCTTAAGCCTGGGTTTTCCCGGAGTTGCGGTTCCCTTTGCGAGATCACAGACGAAATGGCTGGAAGTGGCCGATCCTCCACCGTTGCCGAAAACGAAAACCCTCCTGCCATTCTCGTAGGCCTCAAGTATGATCATGACAAGCTCTTCTATATTCTTCGACGGAATTTTCAGAGCTAGAGCACTTACCTGATTAAGATATGTGCTTATTTCTTTCAGCATATTCTCTCCAATCAGAACACTTTCAGATATTTGTCATCAGCTATGGTATCTTCAGGTACTTCTGTTCCGGGCATTACAAGCGTGTTTTTCAATGAGCAGTTCCAGCCGATGGTCGCACCTGATAGTACAACACAATTCTCAAGGGAGCAACCTCTTGAAATAAGGGATCCCTTTTCAATCCATATTGTACCTTTGAGCTCAATATCATCGTACGTTTGGCTGTTTTCAATCAATTTGCCATTCTGGATGTTACCGTTGTCCGCATACGGTATCAGTATGCCGGAAAGAACATCATGACAGGCCAGAAGGTAGCTTTTACACGTTCCTATATCCCTTGTATAGCCTCCTGGTGTATCTGCGGCAAGAACCCTTCCTTCCTTAAGAAGCGCAGGAAACACATCCATTCCAAAATCGGAGAATTCCCCATCGTGCAAATGCATAACCGCAGATTTCCTGCAAATATATAAACCCGAATTGGCAAAATTTGATTCTGCAACATCATTTGGAGGCTTTTCACGGAAATGTGATATTCTTCCATCTGGTTCTGTCAGCACTATGCCTTTGCCGGAGGGTTCGCCTGTTGGAGCGAGGGCTATTGTTACTTCGGAATCCAGCCGGGAATGCAGTTCAAGCAGCGGTGCTACCGGCTGTCTTGTGAGGTTGTCGCCATAGACCACAAGAAAATCTTCCCCAAGGAACGGAAGGGCTTTCCGGACGGCTCCAGCTGTGCCAAGTGGTTTATCTTCCCTCTGGAAAAGGATTTTCAGAGGAAGATCAGTATTTTTGAGGTAATCCTCGATCATATCCGCCTTCCAGGAGCCGTTTACAACAGCTGTATCAATTCCCTCTGAAGCCAGGTGAAGAAGTGTATCATGGATGAGAGTAAAACCGGCTATTCTCACAAGCGGTTTTGGAACATTATCCGTCAGGGGTTGCAGTCTTGTGCCGTAGCCGGCGCATAAGACCATTGCATTCATCGCGTTGTATCCTCACTGTCAGGTACGGCGTATCTGATAATACCATTGCCAAGGCGCATCAATCTTGATGCTGCATAAAGAAAACGCTGCAGGCCAAGTCGGAAATATACAAACTGGAAAAATCCTTTAACAGGATTACTCATATTGATTGAAGGTGGATCAACCTGTCTTCTGATGGAACCGTAATTACCCGACTGTTTTGCGAAGATTCTGAAACCTCCCTTTTCCAGAACCGCTTCAAGGGTCCGGGGCTGGAAGAAGTAGAGATGGGCAGGTACCGAATCTGGTTCGATGGTGCCGGGTTTCATGTTCTTCAGAAGAGCTTCAGCGATTTCCTCCCAGTGATAGAGTTCCCATGGGCATTGTACTACGAGAATACCTTCGGGAGAAAGGAGCTCTTTTATCCGGTGGAGTATATCGAAGGGTTTGTGAAGATGTTCGAGAACGTCAAGCAGCAATACTACATCGAAGGAGTGTTCTTCAAGATCAACTGACTCAACACTCCCCGTATGTACATCAAGCCCCAGTTCATTCCGGGCAAATGCTGAAGAAAGAGGGCTTATTTCGACACCTGTTACTTTCCATTCCCTCTCGCGAAGATAATCCAGAAGGAATCCATATGCGCAGCCGATCTCAAGGAGACGCTTCCCCCTGGCTCTATGAAGCAGATCCCGGTGACGCCTGGCAAAGATCTTCATGAATGTGTCATTGTATTTTTCAAATGTTCGAATGTAGCCCTTGTATCCAACATCTCCATCTTCATAATACGATTTGCTGTACATATCGATGAGCGTTTTTTCAGCAGGCCTTTCGGACAGGTACACCAGCCCGCATTCCCTGCAGCGGACAACAGGCCATGTATTATGTACGCTGAGAAGACAGCGGGAACTGGATCCGCAGAGGATACAGTCTGTCTTTTCTCTTGGGAAACTGCTCCAGTCCATCGTTCCGCCTTGAAATGTCAACCCCCGGGGGCTTGACAGCTGCTGCAAAACGTACCAAATATCAGGTGTGTTCAGCAGTAATGGTTTCATAGAAGATTGAATAACAATGACCTGCAATGTCAGGGGTTGACAATTGTCAACCCCTTGACAGATTAGGCTACTACGCATTAATCTGAATTATGGCAGGAACCTTCTATCTATTTCTGAATTATAACACGTGAGATTGTGTATTGCACGTGAAAGGCGGCTGTTTTGGCAACAAAGCGTACAGAAGGAAGATCATTGGAACTGTACCTTAGAGAAATAGGCAGTAAAGAGACTCTTTCCTCAGCGGAGGAAGCTTCTCTTGCCAAACGCATCCGTACGGGAGAACAGGAAGCCCTTAATGAACTTACAGAAGCGAATCTCAGGTTCGTAGTCAGTATCGCGAAGCAGTACGCGAATCAGGGAGTCGCGCTGGAAGACCTTATCAACGAGGGAAATGTAGGGTTGATAAGGGCTGCGAAAGGATTCGATGAAAGTAAAGGATGCCGCTTCATAACATATGCGGTCTGGTGGATAAGACAGGCTATTCTTCAGGCTCTTGCGGAACAGTCCAGAATAGTGCGTCTTCCGCTGAACCGTGTAGGAGAACTGTATAAAATGGGTCGTGCCGCCAGAGAACTAGGGCATTCTCTCGGCAGGAATCCCTCCACGAACGAGATTGCCGATGAACTGGATGTATCAAGAGGTGATGTTGAAGGAATGATGTCGATCCACAGTACACACCTTTCACTTGACAGCCCTGTTTACGAAGGCAGTGACAAAACTTTCCAGGAGATGATCGCCGATGATGACGATGTTCCCCCGGATGAAGCGGTAGTCCAGACAGCAATGAAGAGAAGCGTTGCGGGAATGCTGGATATTCTTGACCAGCGTGAAAGAACGATAATCCAGCTGTTCTTCGGGATAAACACCGACAGAAGACACACACTTGCGGAGATAGGAAGAACGATGGGTATAAGCCGTGAGAGGGTACGGCAGTTGAAGAACAGGGCTATTTCCAAACTCAACGACAAAACCGACAGCAAGAACCTGCTGCTTTACCTGAAATAGGAAAACAGGATTCTTCTATGCCAATAGGCACTATTCACTGGATACCACAGAGATCCAGCAAGATCGGTAAGAAATTCGTACTCACCGCAGGCCGGTTAAGGGTATTGATACTCATATTCGCACTTCTCATGACCGGGCTATCGGCTCTGTTTTTTCAAGTAGGCAAAATGAACAGCAGATTTCAGTCAGCCAGCAAAAGGTATGATGAAATCACAATTGTTCGCGGAGAACTGTATCAGTTGTCTGAGCGTATTATGAACCTCCGATCACAGTTTGAAGAAATTGTAACCAGAGAGGAGCAGATTCTTGTCGCTGGTGCCGGGCTGAACCTTGATTTTTCGGAACTTCTTCCAAGGGATGTTCCGATGAACGAGCCTCCAAGTGATAACATGTTCAGGTACATAGATGACATGGAAATGGAAATCATGCTCATGGAGAGGTTGGCCGATGCTGAACTGATGGCCTACGATTCCCTTGCCGGATATTTAATGGGTAAGGAAAGCGAATTGGCGCACATTCCGTCTATCTGGCCTGTAGACGGCATCTTTGTCAGCGATTTTGGCCCCAGGATAGATCCTTTTACAGGAGCCGTACGGATTCATAAGGGAATCGATCTCGCATGCGTTGCGGGAACACCGATATACGCCCCTGCAGACGGTAAAGTTGTTTTTGCCGGCTGGACCCGCGGATGGGGGCTGAATATTGTTATCAGGCATTCGGAAAGAGTCTCAACAAGGTATGCCCATTGTTCAGCCGCATGTACTGTTGTAGGCCAGGAGGTTGACAGGGGAGACCTGATAGCAAGGGTTGGTACAACGGGCAGATCGGTTGCTCCCCATCTTCATTATGAGGTTCTGATCGATGGAGTTCAGGTTGACCCGGAGGATTACATAATCAGGGAAGGGTCGGATTCAGCGATCTTTTAACCGGAATCCATCACAAACCTCATCAGCATTCTACCCGGATTCTGCCGATCCGGTAGAAATCAATATATTCACTACTGATTCTGAAAAATTCGAACTGAATAACACCTCAGTAACAATATATGGTGTTAAATATAGATGAGGAATAACACTCTTGAACGGTATCAGTCTTGTAAGCGCATGTCTGTGCGGTATATCCTGTAGGTACGATGGCAGATCAAAACCTGTTGACAGGTTTGTAAGAATGCTCCGGTCCGGGAAATGCGTGCCCTTCTGTCCGGAAATACTCGGTGGCCTGACCACACCGAGAGAACCGGCTATTCTGTCAGGCGGTGATGGCTTTGCGGTTCTTGATGGAACAGGATCGGTAATACTCAGGGATGCTGAGGGAGATGTTACGGATGAATTCGTTAAAGGTGCCGGGCTATCTGTAAGATACGCCCTGGTTTTGAATCCCGAAATCATCTATCTCAAGGAGAAAAGCCCCTCTTGCGGAATAGGCCGTGGAGATAACATGCCTGGAGTAGCTGCAGCTGCTTTAATAAGGTCAGGCTTCAGGGTGGAGGCGGTGGATTGAATCCGGAAGTACTTCTCTGGGAGCGATATGGTCCTCTGTTTTCGCTTGAGGAGGGAGAAATCTACCCTCCTGACATGATGGAGATCCGGTTCTACCAGAATTTTCGAAAAAAGCATCCCGGGAAGTGCATGGAACTCGGAGCCGGTGATGGAAGGCTTACAGGATATCTTGATGACGGTTCACATGTCATTGCCCTTGAACCTTCCGCCTCGATGCTGAATTCATGGCCGACAGGAATGTATCAGCGGATATCTCGCATAAGGGCCATCGCGCAGAACATACCTTTGAGAAATGCATCGCTGGACCTTATCCTGTTTCCATATAACGGTATACACTGTATTCTTGACAGAGATGAAAGAAAGCTGGCATTCAGGGAGATAGCCGCAGTGTTGAAACCCGGAGGGGAATTCTTTGCTGAAACCTGTCCAGCATTTCACATTCGTGAGCAGGAAACCAGGAAAGAGAGATACGATTACAATGAATCGGGTACTTCACTAAGGCTTGTGGAATCGGTAAGCCATGACCGGGAAAAGGGTCTGATAGTATTCGATATGGAGTACTCAGGTTCTGCTGTAGTTGAAAAAAATATTAATATAAGGCTTGAGCTGGCTCTTATATCAGCTTCAGAGCTGCTTCAGGATATCAGGAATGAAGGTATGAAAATTACTGGAATCTGGGGTGATTACGATCTATCTCCCTGGGATGCGGATTGTTCACCAAGGCTTTTGGTACTGGCCGAGAGGGATGAAAAATGACTTTTCTAATCAACATGCTGGTTATCGGTTTGATTTCTGTTGGAATGTCCGATATCAGGGAGCCCTGTCCATCCCCCGGCGGCGAGACAACCGTATTCTGTTTCAGAGGAGATATCTGGGAGGCCTCTCTGTCAGGAGGTATCATGAGATGCCTTGTGCCCGGAGAAAGCACGGAGACATCACCCTGTTATTCTCCCGATGGTCACTTCATAGCCTTCACCAGCGGAAGGACCGGGGGCGGAGACGTGTACGTCATGGATGCTTCAGGCGGTATTTCAACCCGGCTGACCTATCATGCAGGTTTGGACAGAGTCCTATGCTGGAATGCAACATCCGACAGTGTCTATTTCCAATCATCCAGAGAAGGAGGAAACTCATGGGTTTATTCCGTCCCGGTGACCGGTGGCACTCCATCTTCCGTCGCAAGGGTTGAAACTGAGAATATGTGCCTGCTGCCAGGCGGCATGGCAATTGAGAGAGGGTTCACTAATTGGTGGCGGAAGCATTACAGTGGTTCAGCCTCCAGAAAGATCTGGACAGGTTCTGGAACCGATTGGGAACTGCTTGTTGATTCGGAACTTGATTCCCGCTGGCCGATGTATTCATCTTTAATAGATGAAATACTATTTGTCAGAGAGGACTCGGAAGGACATGCCGCAATATGGGGTATGCGGTCGGGGGGAGAGCCTCTGCAGAGAACATTCCTTACCGAAGGTGATATAACATTTCCCGCAATTAACTCGAGTGGCGAAACCATCACCTTTGAACTCAACGGTGGACTCTGCTGTATGAGTGTTCCCGAATGGTCCATATCCAAAGTTCCGCTGATTCCCGGGTCGGATTTCCCGTTTCCCCTTGAGTATGGAGAATCGGTTGGTTTTTCCACCGACTGTTTCGATATAGATTCATCGGGAACACAGGTTGCTGTCGTAGGGACGGGAGACCTCTTCGCAGGAACACTGGAAGATGGAAGTATGGAAAATCTGGTTCAGGTTTACGCAGGCGCCTGGCGAGCCAGTGATCCTGTCTGGAGCCCTGATGGCAAAATCCTGGTATTCACACTGGAACATGATGGCGTTGTCCAGCTTGCTCGGAGTTTTCCGGATCATCTGGATTCCCTTCTGGTGGACTCCACATTCCCTGAGATTGATGTACTTTCCACCAGTTCTGATGTGGCATGCAAACCCGAATGGTCGCCTGATGGAGAACGGGTATCCTATCTCGACCATGATTGCAGGCTTCATGTTTTCAATGTACTGACAGGGCACGATACAGTGATATGTGATACTCCGGATATAATTCACCATTCCTGGTCCCCCGACGGCAGGTGGCTTGCTTTCAGCGTACCGGTTCTTGCGCACAGGGAGGAGATTTATATTGTCCCCTCGGATGGCGGGGAACCACACAATATAAGCAGACATCCAAACGATGATTTCCAGCCCTTCTGGCCCTCCGACGGGCGCAGAATCCTCTACGCGAGCAGGACGGATGATGGTGATTATTCAATAAAGCAGGTCTGGTTCTCAAGGGAAGCATGGGATGGTGATAGTGATGCTCGCGAAGAGCTCCTGGATGAACCGGTGTCCATGATTGATATAGAATGGGACGGTCTTCAGCGGAGAACTGAAACGCTTTGTACTGTGGAAGGTTATTACGATTTCTATGGAGCTTCTCCAGACGGCAGGATCATCGCATTCCCCGGGTGGGATGACAAGGACAGAATGGATCTCTGGACAGTTGACTGGAAGGGAGAATCACTCCAGAGAGTCACTTTTTCAGGGGAGTTTCCCCGAGAAATCCTTGTAAATAACGAAGGTGATATCTACTATATATCCGTCAGCGGTTCCCTGCGGAAAGCATCAGCCGATATGGCTATAAGCAGCACACTTGGATGGCATATGCCGGTATGGCGATCCATAACCGAGATACAGGCCCAGAAATTTGATGAAGCATGGAGACTGCTGCGAGACAATTTCTACGATCCGGATATGCATGAGGTAAACTGGGATTCTATGAGGACGATGTACAGAGAAAGAACTGTATCCAGCGTTATAAACGAGGACTTCGATGATGTTGTAAGGAGAATGCTGGGAGAGCTGTCCGCTTCCCATCTGGGAATATACGGGCCCTGGCATTTTGATTCTTCTCCAGCTTCGGGTTCGATCGGCATCATACCCGATTACAGCTGGGCAGGACCCGGCATTCTTGTGGACAGTGTAATTCCCTATTCCCCCGCGGACCTTGAGGATTCGCATCTTTTTCCAGGAGATATCATTCTCTCAGTTCAGGGAATGAATGTTGGTCCTGAGGACAACCTTTACAGAGCACTGCTTCAAAGAAGGAATCGAATAACGGAATTTCTGGTCAGGCGCGGTAGAGATCTTCTTGATATAGACATTGAACCCATTTCCATATGGGATATCCGGAGACTCATCTACGATGAGTGGATTGAAAGCAACAGAAGAGAAGTTGCCGGGCTTACAAATGGGAGGGTTGGCTATCTTCATATACCCTCTATGAGCAACAGCAGTGTGGAGAATTTCCTTGTTGACCTGTTTGCGGAGGGTCTCGGAAGTGATGGTATGATAATCGATATCCGCAACAACGGAGGTGGAAGCACGCACGATGAAATAATCCGGGAACTGGGACGTCCGATATACATGTTCTCAACTAACAGGTACGGGAATATTACCTTTGAACCTCTTGGAGTCTGGCAGAAACCCCTTGTACTTATCATAAACGAGAGGTGTTATTCCGACGGTGAGATATTCCCGGCCGGATGGAAACAACTGGACCTTGGCCCGGTCGTGGGCGAAACTACCTTTGGCGCTGTGATTGGAACATCCAATGTGACCCTTGTAGACGGCACCGGTTTCAGAGTACCTTCAACAGGCTGGTATACGCTTACGGGAGAGAACCTTGAGAACAGCGGCGTTGAACCTGATATTCATGTGCCTGAGCTTCCCGCCGATGCCGGGCAGAACATCGACAGACAATTAGAGGCTGCCGCTGCGGCGATTATGGAGCTTATATAACACTGAGGGGTGTTTTCCGACTCAACCTGTATGTATCTTTGCCGGGTTGATTGTTCGATAATAAATCTTGATCGAAGGGAGTAACGGATGAAGAGGACTGTAGTAACAATGCCTGGAGATGGTATTGGAGGCGCAGTGCTTGATGAAGCTCTTAGAGTTCTTGAAGCTGTCGGATTCGAGGCTGATTACGTTCATGCGGATATAGGATGGGAATTCTGGAAGAGGGAAGGGAATCCCCTCCCGGACCGGACAATAGATCTGCTTGAGAAACACAGGATTGCATTATTTGGAGCCATTACCTCCAAGCCCAAGGACAAAGCTCTGGCCGCTCTTGATCCTTCCCTTAGAGACAAAGGGCTTGTCTATTACAGCCCGATAGTCGCCATGCGGCAGCACTTCAATCTGGACATTTGTATAAGACCATGCAAAGCTTTCAAGGGCAATCCTCTCAACTTCATCCGCAGGGGGCCTGAAAACACGATAGAGGAGCCACCGGTTGATGTGGTGATTTTCAGGCAGAATACGGAAGGGCTTTACGGTGGTGTGGAGTGGACCGACCCTCCGGACAACGTGTACGATGCTCTTATGAGCCATCCGAAATTCAAGAAGAACTTCGCCGATGTTCCAAGGGAGGATCTTGCTGTTTCCACCCGGATCTTCTCCAGAAATGCCTGCAGAAGGATTCTCAAGGCTGCATTTGAGCACGCGGACAAATTCGGCTACAAGAGCGTTACCATATGTGAGAAACCCAATGTTATCCGCGAATCAAGCGGTATGATGAGGGAAGAGGGAAGAAAAATTTCAGAGAAATATCCTCAGATAGATCTCTGGGAGACGAACATCGATGCTCAGATGATGTGGCTTACCAAGAATCCCGAGAATTATGGAGTGCTCGTCTCCGGGAACATGTTCGGCGATATCGTATCCGACGGATTCGCCGGGCTTGTGGGAGGCCTCGGATTTGCCTGCAGCGCCAATATCGGCGAGGAAGTATCGGTCTTCGAGCCTACACACGGATCGGCTCCAAAGTATGCGGATTATAAGGTTTCAATTGTAAATCCTATAGCAATGATACTCTCTGCCTGCATGATGCTTGACCATCTTGGTGAGACGGAAAAGGCCACAAGGATCAGGAAAGCCGTTGAAATCGTAATAGCCGAAGGGAAAGTACGCAGCTACGATATGCTGAAACTGAAGGGATCTCCGGATGTTCTTGAGAACGGTGCCGCGAGCACAGCTGAAGTGACCGATGCCATTATCAGGGCAATGAACTGATCGGATTTAGTCCAGATAAAACTTGAGTTTCAGGAACAGTGAGCTGAGTTTCAGCTATATCGGGCAGGTAAGCCTCTGAATTTAGCGAAAGGAAAAGCATTGAGGAAATTTTTACCCCTGTTGCTGGTTGTTCTGGCTGGCGTCGTTATATCTAACGAGCCCGGCGATGCATTTGAGAATCTGATGGATGCCTTCTACGAGGGTGATGCCTGTGCTTTTGAAGCTGGTCTTTCTTCGAATTCAATCGATTTGATTAACATGATGCTGCTGATGATTAAGTTGCAGCCTGATCAGGCTGCAGCCGAGCTCTCAGCGGAGTTCCAGATAGCACTGACCGGCGAAGAGCTGGTAAACTGGACATCCACTGATTTAATCAACGCTCTCATTAATGCGCCGGGTATTACCGACGGGTTTCCTCCAAGAGAAGATATAGAGGTCTCCGGTTCTGATATACAGGGTGACACCAGCACCGTATTCCTGAAAGTGACCGACTATCCCGAAGAGATTGAGGTTGCTATGATACGTGAAGGGAGCGACTGGAAGCTTGGAGAAAGTATGCTGCAATCGGAACTATAGTATTAATTTGTTTGTAATAGATGATATGAGAAGGGTTATTCATGAAAGACAGGATTGAGGAGCTTTTCAGAGAGCAGCTTGATAAAATAGGTGACACTGAACTCAGGCGGAAGACCGTTGAAATCTGGACTGCGGCTGCAGAAGAAGGTGGGTGGAAGACGGTTGATCTGGAGAAAATCCCTTTCACGCTTCTTACCGACACGCATGGGATCAATCTTATTCAGCACACAATAGCTGTAACCGAAGGTGCCCTGGGTCTTGCCCGGGCAATACAGTCCAGCTGTAAGCTGCCGTTTGAGATAGACTATGATATACTGGTTGCGGGCGGACTTCTTCACGATGTGGGAAAACTGCTGGAAATTGAGCGTACCAAGGATGGCTATGCAAAGAGCCTTCAAGGTAAATACGCGAGACATCCCATATCGGGAGCGATACTTGCTTCCCGGTTCGATATGCCTATGGCTATAATCAATATGATCGGGTGCCATGCGAAGGAGGGTGAGGGAAGACCCCAGAGGGTGGAGACTGTTCTGATCCACCAGGCTGATTTTGCAACGTTCAACCCCATGGTCATGCTCCAGAAAGGCCTCCTGATTCAGGGGGACGTACCACACTTCTTCAACTTGTGCAACAGGATATAATTGAATAAATCAATAAATATTCATTTATTGCATAAAATTGCATAATTGAGTAATAACAGTTTTTCGAATAATGTTGCGTAAACTTGAGTTTTTTAACAAGTTATATAATGACAATTTATTATACAATATGTAAATTTGTAAGTGTCGCAAGTTAAGTCCGGTCCCTGATGCCGTCCGGCCCCTGATGCTGGCTCCTGATGTTGACTTGTTCGTGTCTGGGAACTATTTATGATTATCTTAAGTTATACCTTACAGAAATTCTGGATCGTGGATCATTTTAACATGTATACATTATAAATCGCAGAATCCCAGGAGGTTCAAAATGCTGAAAGTTCTTATCATTCCAATACTGCTGATAGCTTTTACGGCAAACGCCGAAGTAGTATACCGCAGCGGAGATTATGCGGAATCTGCTGAATACCTTGGTACGGATGGTGAAGGTATTCTTGTTGATTTCACCCTTCCAGCCCTTACAGCGGAAACCAGAATCGTTGAAGAATTCGGTTCCGGAACCGTTCTGAGAATCCCGGAAGAAGGAATGGGCATGCCTGTGGGAAGCCCTGACCTGCCGGTTATCAGAAGAATGGTTCTTATTCCCAATACCGGTGATGTCAGTGTCGAGATCGTATCATCGGAATCCTCGCCCCTCGGGATCTACAGCATTCCTCCATTTCAGGAATACCCGACCAGGAGCGGTGGACCGGCACCTTACAGGATCAACGATGATGTCTATTCAAATTCGGAATTCTACCCATCGCAATCTGTTGTTGTAGAAAGGGTAAGCATCCTCAGGGATATCAGAGTCGCATGGGTACGTTTCTCGCCTGTCCAGTACAATCCTGTTACGGGCGAGACTATAATTAACACGAACGTAACCATTCGCCTTACGACTGAAGGTGTTGGCGAGAACGAGATCCATAGACCTTTCTACGGATATACTCGAAGCTATTTGCCAGTTTATGAAGAAGTCCTGGGATTCGAACCCATGGGTACCGATGTTATCGATGGATCTTACCTTGTTATAGGAACTGAAGAGAGCATCGGCTACGCTCAGGACCTTATCGACTGGAAAAGACAGACCGGCCTGGATGTACAGTACGGAGTGGTACCTGACATCGGAAGCACAGCAACAGAGATAGACGCCTGGATCGAAACTGCCTACAGCAGCTGGCCGAATACTCCCGAATGGATCCTTATTGTCGGTGACGAAAACGTTGTCCCGCCTCCATATGCAAGCGGAACAGAAGCTGACAACCAGTACGGTGTTATCGGCATCGGTGTTGATCCAAGTATTCATGTTGGAAGAATCTGCGGTGATACCGATTCTCTGCCGTACCAGTGCTGGAAGATCGAAAGCTACGAGAACGATCCTTTTGAACCTGCAGCAAGCTGGTTTCAGCATACCATAAGCATCGGTTCTTACTCAAGCAGTACGCCAAATGACCCTTGGATGGCTTACAGGTTTTACGAAATATTCATGAGCCATGGTATGCCAACCACTCTTTATACCGAGAATGGTTCATTCGGTGGTATCATTCCAACAAAAGCTCATGTAACCGATGAGGTTAACGGAGGGCTGTCTCTCCTGAGCTACATTGGTCACGGAAGCCATACATCCTGGGGAACCACCGGATTCAGCAACAGTGATGTAGCAGCGCTATCCAACGGCCGCAGACTACCCTGGATAAGTTCAATTGCATGTTCAAACTGTGAATTCGATGATAGTAACCCATGCTTCGGTGAAGCATGGATGAACGAGGGTAGTATAAGTTCTCCCAAGGGAGCTGTAGGTTTCATGGGAGCAACAATGGGTAGCCCGATTGGACCAACAGATTCTCTGGAATTGTACCAGTTCAGAGGTTACTTTGAAGAGGAAATGTACCATATGGGAGCGGCCTTCGATTATGGTAAAATCATGGCTTATTACTATACGGGAAACACCAGCAACAGCAATATGCACATGATAATGGGCTGCCCGGAATTCGATATCTACACCGATTCATCACCTCTTGTACACCTGGTTGGTGACCATCCCTCAACAATAGTGGAGGGAAGTTTTGCTGTTACAGTTACAGCAGGGAGCGTATCTGTTAAAGGCGCAATGGTCGGTGTTGTTCAGGATACAACACTTCTTCAGAGCGGCTATACGAATGCATCAGGTGTTGCGAACCTGACTATACCAACCATCCCCGGAGAAGAATTGGTAACAATTACCTGCACAGTCCATAACCTTTACCCATACGTGGGCTCCGCGATTGTTTCTACTGAAATAGAGGATGGACCGGACGCGGTGTATGATTTCTCGCTTGCCGCTCCAAGCCCGAACCCGTTTGCAGTATCATCAGTATTCACTTACACTCTTGCTTCTTCCGGAACAGCATCACTTGATGTTTACGATGTATCCGGAAGGATTGTACGGAATCTGGTTTCCGAGGAACATCTCTCCGGTACACACTCCGTTACATGGGCTGGTGACAACTCAGATGGATCACCAATTCCCGGTGGGATCTACCTTCTGAGGCTTACTTCAGGAGGAGAAGCTGTGGTTCGATCCTGTGTGGTCATCAGATAGATAACTGAGAACAAATTATAAGAGGGGTATGCTTTTAAGGTGTACCCCTTTTCTTCAGGTACTTTCCGCATGTTGACGTATAGTACTCCGAATCACTAGATTTCAGCGTTGTTACAAATTGTGTCGAAGTATGGAGATGGCTGTCCAAGAACAGTTCACCGGCGGGTGTCCGGTGTTATCTTCATGCCACGATGAATTCGTGAGGCACAGAAAAATGGAGGTTGTTTAATGTCAAGATATCGTGGTCCGAAGTTCCGTAAAATCAGATCTTTAGGGCCCCTGCCGGGGCTGACCAGAAGGGATCCTGCCAATCCGAATCCACCTGGAGAACATGGTGGCAGATGGCACAGAAGAAGAGCTTCGACGTACAGACTTCAGCTTATCGAAAAACAGAAGATCAGATTCAACTACGGCCTGTCTGAAAAACAGCTTCGGAAGTACTACAGAAAAGCTACTTCAATGAAAGGTGAAACAGGCCATAACCTTCTTCAGCAGATCGAGCGAAGGCTGGATAATGTTGTCGCAAGGTCAGGTTTCACAAAATCCATACCTGCTGCCCGTCAGATTGTAGGACACGGCCACGTAACGGTTAACGGCAGGAAGCTGGATATCCCATCCTACTCTGTCAAGGTTGGTGATGTCATTTCACTGAAGGAGAAGAGCAAGAAGCTCAAGGTAATCGAGGAAAATATTACCGGGGGTTCCGGTATCGGAGTGCCTGCATATCTTGATGTTGACCCTGCTGCCAGAAAGATAATAATGAAGGTTCTGCCCTCCCGGGAAGATGTTCCCCTTGAAGTAGACGAAACCATGGTTGTTGAGTTCTATTCGAAATAGCCATTTCAGTATAAAAGAAAACCCGTGGAAAGCATTGCAATCCACGGGTTTTCTGTTATTCAGAATTATTTGTTCAGTGTCTAATCAATATCATCAAGGGTTACTGACCATTCGTAGCCGTTCTCGTCAACATCGATTCCCCAGAGGGTGTAAGTATCGTCGTCTTCGTCCTGAACCTTTATATCATAGGATCCGGGGTCTACCCAGACTGTGATCTCACTTGAGCCTTCAAGGATGTCAGCTCCAAGGCGGTCTTCGCCCCAGGGAGAATCCGAAGGGTCTACGTAAACGTAGAGTATGTCCCAGCCGCCGAGATTGTTGCTGATAGTGATCGGTGCGGTTCCTTCGCCTGTTTCGAGAGAAACGGCTTCCAACATTTCTATATCTTCGGGGGAATCCATATCGTCGAGGGTTACATTCCACTCGTAACCGGCTTCATCCACTTCGACTTCCCAGAGGGTATATGTGTCGCCGTCTTCATCCTCGACCTTGATGTCATAGGTTCCGGGGTCTACCCAGACAATGATCTGATCATCCTGGTAGAGAACATCCATACCCATAAGATCATCGCCCCAGGGTTCGTCGGTGGGATCAACGTATAACCAGAAAATGTCCCATCCCTGCAGGTCGTTGATGATGGCGATCGGTGTGGTTCCTTCACCTGTTTCGAGAATCCGGGGTTCTGTGAATTCATCTTCACCCCATCCGCTGTCCAGGTCGTCGAGTGTAACGTTCCACTGGTAACCTTCGGGTCCTATCTCAATTTCCCAGAGTGTGTAAGTGTCACCGTCTTCATCGGTCACCATTATGTCCCATGTGCCTTCTTCTACATCAACTGTAAAGGATTCGCCGATACTAAGGATCTCTTCTTCTCCGAGGAGATCATCGCTCCATGGTTCCTCGGACGGGTCTATGAATATAGAATAGATTTCCCATGCTTCGAGTCCGTTCGTAATGGTAACTTCAACCGTTGCTACTTCTTCAGTGTCATCTGCAGGAGCTGGAGTTGCTTCATCCGCCTGTTCTCCGCATGCAGCGAACAAAGCAATAGTAAGCACACTCAGAAGTAATGCAAGTTTCTTCATTTATTTCCCTCTCTCCATGTTTTCCGGTTTTCCGAACCGGCACGGTTTAATATCTACTTATATCGGAATTATTCGACACCAGTCGACTACCGAACATATGAACCCATGAGGGCAATATCAAGGTTGTTTCTGAATATGTCTGTAAGATCCAATCTCCAGCAATCCCCCTCCAGAATCATTGGAAACTTATGTGATTTGCCTGATGTAAGAGTGATTTCCGCCCTGTCACCCTCAATGAAAATCATAGTTACATTTCCATTGAAGTCAATGTATTCTTCGCACAGTATCGGAAGCAAATCAGTTCCTGACCTGTAAACCTGCAGTCCCCTGCTGGAAAGATCTGCAGCCAGTGAATCAAGAAAGAGCATTGTGGAGGAACTCATCGAAGATGCAGCGGGTTCCCAATCGTTCTCATTGATGTATCCAGCAGACTCGTTGTATGTGTCCAGGATTTTTTGCTGCTTTGCTGACCAGGAGCATGACATCATGCTTAAAAACATTACTGAAAGCATCGCACGGACCGCAAAGCGAAACTTTGACATGATTTTCCTCCATTTATACCATTTTCAACATAGTCTGCTTATTTCCAGTGCCCTCGTCAATGATCGGACAATGGGTATATGTATCGCTGCAGCAGAGTATTTGTGATAGTTCCGGTTGGTGCTTCCATTTATTCAATATCCTGTTATTATTCATTAATGCGTATCCATCACAAGCGCTTGTAACAAAGCATTGCAGATGGTTGTGAATACAAGGCATACGAAAGCAGACTCCGGAGACGTACTTGAATGGTACGTCGAGGACGGATACATGAGTATAACGAGGTAGACATGGGTATTTGTATCGCTGCAGTAAAGTGTTCGTGATGGATACGGATTAAACCATGGGAGGTTTGTAGGTGCTATCCATGAACCGTAGTAATTCGCAGCTGGAGTTTCCCTGGACCGGGGAACTTGACTCAGTAACAGGAATACCTCCGAGAAAGGCTTTGGACATCAGTCTGCCCCTGCTGCTTCGGATCATGGGGGAGGAAGAACTGCCACTTTCGGCAATAATGATCGACATAGATCATTTCAAGAATTTCAATGACAAATGGGGTCACGATACCGGAGACAAAGTTCTAAGGCATGTCAGTACCATCATTCGCGAATCTGTAAAGTATCGTGGAGAGGTTTACAGGTATGGAGGAGAGGAGATCACCATTCTTCTTCCGAATACACTTTCGGACGAAGCTTCTCAGACGGCTGAACGGATTCGACAGAGCGTTTACGCTTCCCCCCTGAAAAGGCAATCCAAAGCAGAGGATGAATCTTCACTGATTCCCCTATCTGTGAGCATTTCGCTGGGCGTAAGTACTTTTCCCTCAGTTGATGGCAGCGAGCTGCTTGTCGCTGCCGATCAAGCCCTCTACGATGCAAAGAGGAGGGGCAGAAACACGATAGCCGTGTTTAACTCATGTAAGAAGAATGAGAGTTCACCGGTTGTAGTCGATGTCCGGTTTCCAGCTGCTTCTTCCATCAGCGAGGGCAACTATGTGATCCTTACGCGTTGGTTCAGGCACAGGGGCGAGCTTACAGAGATTGAAGCCCGGGAAATATCCGTTCCCGGCAGGGGTCTCAGGGAATTCGCCGAGGGTCCTATGCCTCCGGGAGGAGCTGTTACAGCTGAGATAAGAGGCCGCGTTACTGCTGTTGAGAGGCGCGGTAAGTCGACATTTTTCAGTTTTGAGGTTGAAGCCGAAGTTCTTGACCTCATGTACCATCATCTGAAAGATCACGGTTCATGAAATCTATTCTCTGCGGAGGTATCTGGACCGGTCCTGGAGACAGAATACTTTCTCAATCGAGAATAATCATTTCAGGTGATAGGATCACCGGGATATCTCCTGCTTCCAATGTGAATTCCCGGTTGTTTGTTATACCGGGTTTTGTAGATGCTCATTGTCATTTACTCTGGAGCGGGCTTGAAAGCCTGTTCATTGATCTTGGGAAAGCTGTTTCCGCATCGGATCTTCTTGACGTGGTTTCCTCTGAGATAAATTTGGAAAGAACGGGGCATATCGTAAGAGGATACGGATTCGATGAAAGCACATGGAATGATCCTGTTCTTCCCTCACTGAAGGAACTCGACAGAGCAACTGGAAGCCGCCCGGCATTTCTCAGAAGAGTCTGTGGACATGAAGCCCTTGTAAACTCAGCCATGCTGGAAATGCTTCCCCGGGAATCCCCCGGTGTTAACTATTCAACAGGCGTCATCAGAGAAGGGGTTATTTTCGATTTTGAAAGACTGTTCCCACCTGAACCTGGCCTTCTGGACAGGGCGTGCTCACTGGCTGTTGAACTTGCCTATTCCGGAGGAGTTACTGCGGTACATACCTTTGAGTCCTTCGTTACTGCTGAAATACTGTTGAAAAAAAGACTGCCCCTGAGAATGTCCATCAGTCTTTTTGGAAAAGACGCAGGTTTTCTCAAAGAACCACCGGAGGGACTTGAAGAAGTACTTCCCGGTATTGATGGATTGAAATTTTTTCTTGACGGATCACTGGGAGCATCTACTGCAGCTGTTTCGGGAAGCTATTCGAACGGGATGATTGCTGAGCCTTTACTCTCCGATAAGCAGGTTATGCTCAGCCTCGAGCTTGCAGACAGCCTTTGCCTCATACCTGCTTACCATGCGATAGGGGGCAGGGCATTGGCGCAGATTGACCGGGTAAGCCATGAATTTCTTAAGAAGCGTACTGGCGAAGATGCTGTTTTAATAAGAATAGAGCATGCTGAAGAACTTACAACCGACTGGCCCGGAAAATGGAACCCTTCGAGTCACTCATTTGTCATGCAGCCTAATTTTGTAAGCAGATGGCAGATGCCCGGAGGATTGTACGAAAGCAAACTCGGAAAGGACAGGGCCATGGCCATGAATCCTTTCGGTCTGGTGAAAGATGCGGGTTTTCCAATGGGTTTCAGCAGTGACGGTATGCCCTTTGGTCCTCTCAGGGGGCTTGATGGTGCAACAGGTCATCCACTTGAGAAATTCAGAATTGATACCGCCTCAGCTCTTAATGCATATACACTGGAGGCTGCATCCATTTGTGGTTTTCAGGATCTTGCTGAACATCTTTCACCCGGCAGAAAGGCAGACATTACGGTACTGTCAGCCGACCCCTTTAAAGTGCCCTGGGATAAGATTGAAGTAGTAGCAACCATCTGCGACGGTAAAGTTGTATATGGACAGGAAGCACTCCTGGAGGAAACCTGATGGAAACAATTGACTGGTCTGATCATGTATCGGTTGGAAGATTCATTGTGAGTAATGCCCTTGCTGAAGACAGGGTAAAGGATGACGTTACAACCTCATCCCTTGGAGTACCAGCTGACGATGTAAGTACCTGTGCTGTTTCGGCAAGGGAGGAGCTCATTGCAGCAGGATGGTTTCTTGTTGAGCAGGTGTACTCCGAACTTTCCGTTTTGTTGGGGATGAGTGTTCCACGGATTCAGAATATCATCCCTGATGGTTCAAGAGCACTTACCGGGGATACAATCGGTCGTTTGTACGGCTCCGCTGATCTGCTTCTGAGAGGGGAAAGGGTGGCTCTGAACCTCCTCTGCCGCCTCTCAGGGATTGCGACGCTCACAGCGGAATACGTTGAAGCCGTTAAGGGAACAGGGGTTGAAATTCTGGACACGAGAAAGACCGTTCCCTGTCTTCGAGCCCTTGAAAAATATGCTGTAAGGGCCGGTGGAGGTGTGAATCACCGTTTCAACCTTGCCGAGCTCGCCATAGTGAAGGACAATCATATAGCAGTTGCCGGTGGGGCGGGAGAACTGCACAGCGTAATCCTCCGTATAAGGGAGAAGGGCATCCCGATTGAAATAGAGGTTGATTCCGTAGATCAGCTGAGAAAAGTACTTGATGAGAAACCCGAGAGAATACTGCTTGATAATATGGAACCTGCAATATTGGTAAAGGCTGTACGAGCAGCTTCTGGCAGCGGCATCTATCTGGAAGCTTCCGGGGGAATTACACTGGAGAATATCAGGGAGGTTGCCGGCAGCGGAGTTGACGGGATATCTTCGGGTGCCCTTACGCATTCAGCTGCATCGGCGGATATCGGGTTCGACTGGAGGATGAAATGAGAAGACTGGTACTTGATATAGGTAATACGAAAACCTCAGTAGGGATATTCGATAATGGAAAGCTTGATCTTCAATGGAGAATTACCACCAGTCACTGGACTGCAGACGACCTGTGGGTTATCCTGAGATCGCTTCTGAAGACAGACGATTACGATCTCCCTGAAGGGGTTGCCTACGCATGCGTCGTTCCGCAGGTACGCCATTCTCTACTGAATCTTTCCAGAAGGTACATAAATGTGAATCCGGTCGAAGTAACGGTAGAAACGGCTGGAATAGCGATTGATTACGAATTCCCTCAAGAGTTGGGAGCAGACCGGCTGGCGAATGCGGCAGGCGCACTCAAGCTTGGCTCATTTCCAGCTATTGTTGTGGATTTCGGAACGGCAACAACTTTTGATGTTATCAACAGCAAAGGAGCTTACGCCGGCGGCGCCATAGCTCCCGGTGTAGGCACAGCCGCGGGAGAACTGTTCAAGAAGGCGGAGAAGCTCAACCCCGTGGATCTTGAGTTTCCGGTTTCCCCACTTGGCGGGAGTACGGTAGAAGCCGTCTGCTCAGGTGTTCTCCTTGGTGCTGTAGGAGCGGCTGATTACATTATTGATGAACTTTTAAAGGTAATTGATGGCGATCCCTGGATCTGGGCAACGGGAGGCTGGGCACCTGGTATTGCCGGGAAGTGCAGAAACCGGATGAAGGTCTGCCCTGAACTTACACTTGTGGGAATAGACTGTATTGGAGAAAGGTATTCCAATGAATGATAATCGAATACTGCTGGGAATCACCGGCAGCGCGGCAGCCTTCAAGGGAGTTATGCTTGCATCCCTCTTAAGAAAAGAAGGGTATGAAGTAGACGGTATACTAACTCAGGCCGCCCTGCAGTTCATCTCTGAAACTCAGTTGGCCTGCGTAACGGGAAGACCTGTTTACAGCTCGCTGTTTACAAAGCAGCCCGGAGACCCTGTTCCACATATCACACTGACAGATAGCATTGATCTTTTCGTTATCGTACCAGCCACTGCTGATTTTATTGGAAAAACCGCTAATGGACTGGCAGACGACCTTCTGTCTTCCGCTTTTATAGCCTGTGATGCTCCAGTTGTCATGGCACCTTCAATGAACACCAGGATGTGGAACAACAGTGCTGTCGCTGCCAATATCAAGATACTTGAGACCCGCGGTGTCATATTCGCTGGACCTGTCAGCGGGCCGCTTGCATGCGGCACGGAAGGCAGGGGCAGACTGATGGAACCCCAGAATATCCTTGAAATATGTTTGGACGTTATTTTTGGGGAAGACTGATATGGTTCCTCTGCCAACATTGCAATGGATGGACGGTTTCCTGCGGCTGCTGGATCAGAGAAAACTTCCCTCCGAGGAAACTTACATTGACTGCAAAGATATAGATACGCTGGCGGATGCAATCAAGTCCCTTGCTGTCAGAGGAGCACCCGCAATTGGAATTGCTGCGGCATTTGGTGCTGTAATTGCCGCTATAACCTCCGATCCCGGCAGAGCATTTGAAGCTGACTTCCATTCGAAACTTGATATACTCGAAGGAACAAGACCTACGGCGGTTAACCTGTTTAATTGTCTTGAAATTCAAAGGGATGTTTTCCGCATGAGTTCGGTAAGGGAAAACGCTGTTCGAGACCTCCTGAAATCCGCTCGTGACATGGTGCGGGATGATCTTGAAGCCAGCAGACGGATGGGCCGTTTCGGGGCCGATCTGCTGAAAAAAGGTTCGACAGTTTTAACGCACTGCAATGCAGGCGGACTGGCAACAGCAGGTCTCGGGACCGCTCTGGCTGTGATATATGAGGCGTGGGATCGCGGCCTTATTAAAAAAGTGTACGCCGATGAGACCCGCCCCCTCCTTCAGGGCGCAAGGCTGACATCATGGGAGCTTTCCAGAGCGGGTATCCCGGTTGATGTTCTTCCCGATTCCGCAGCGGCTTCGCTTCTAAGAAAAGGTGAGATCGATGCGATTATAGTTGGCAGTGACAGAATAGCCGTCAACGGAGATGCCGCTAACAAGATTGGCACCTATCCACTGGCGCTGGCAGCGTCAGCACATTGCGTTCCCTTTTACGTTGTTGCGCCGCTCTCCACTTTTGATTTTTCGACTGAATGTGGAAGTGAGATAGAAATAGAACAGAGGGACAGGAATGAACTGGCCACCCTTGGAGGCAGGAAGCTTCTTCCAGAAGGCGTGGGGGTATGGAACCCGGCATTTGATGTTACCCCGGCATTGCTTATAACTGCTATAATCTGTGAGAAAGGTGTGTTGTTTTCTCCGGATGATGAAAAAGTGCTGTCAGTAGCAGGGAAATCATGAAACAGAGTTTATTTATTTATTTGCTTTTACTGTTAAAGAGTTGACATTTTCTCGATTGCAGCGTACTGTTAACCTGACTTTTTTTGGAGGTTGGAATTTGGTTCGACTTCAACTATTTTACGATGTATTAGATTTTTTTACTCAGGCAGTACTGTCTATGAAAGCAAGGCTGTATATGTTTAAGGAGGGATTTTGAGTTGTATAATTGGTATTGACTTGGGAACAACCAATTCCTGCATGTCAATATCCGAAGGTGGAAACGCTATTGTAATACAGACCGGCGAAGGACCAAGGGTCATGCCTTCTGTTGTTGCGTTCACGCCTGCGGGAGACAAGCTGGTTGGCATTGTTGCCAAGAGACAGGCGATAACTAATCCCAAAGACACAATAACAAGCATTAAAAGGCTTATGGGAAGAAAGTACGAGGAGCTTGAAAAGGAAACTTTCAACGTATCCTACGACATAATTCCAAACGACAAAGGTGACGCCGTTGTAAAGATCGGAGACGGCAGAACTTTTTCTCCCCAGGAGATATCCTCGATGATACTTCAGAAGATGAAATACCGGGCAGAGGAATACCTTGGTGAGGAAGTAACCGATGTTGTTGTGACAGTACCCGCCCATTTCAATGAAATACAGAGAAAGGCAACAAAGGCCGCATGTACAATTGCGGGTTTGAACGTGAAGCGCGTGCTTAATGAACCTACCGCAGCGGCGCTTGCATTCACCGATGCTGTCGAACGCAGAAAAATAGCTGTTTTTGATTTTGGAGGCGGTACTTTCGATATAAGTGTTCTGCAGGTAGTGAACGGGATTTTCGAAGTTAAAGCAACTACTGGAAACACGCAGCTGGGTGGAGATGATTTTGATGCGTGCCTGGTAGACTGGATCATGGACGAGTTCAAACGGGAGAAGGGCATCGACCTCAGGGAAGATCCCGTCGCGCCCCAGAGGGTTCGTGAAGCGGCTGAAAGAGCCAAATGTGAGCTCTCAACAGCGCTGGAAACTTCAATTAACCTTCCATTTATTGCCTCGAGTGATCAGGGGCCTGTACATCTTGAGATGTCAATCACCAGGGGCATTTTCGAAGGACTCATCAGGGATATGGTTGAAAGCACCAGGCCACTATGTAAGCAGGTTCTGAAGGATGCCGGCATTACACATGAAGACCTCGAGACAGTCGTTCTCGTAGGCGGATCCACCAGAATACCTATGGTCAGGCAGCTTGTTGAAGAAGCCTTTCTCCAGGAACCGGTTCACAGCGTGAATCCCGATGAGGTAGTAGCTATGGGTGCCGCAATAGCTGGATCCGTAGTATCCGGCCAGAGGAAGGATCTTGTCCTTCTCGATGTAACCTCACTTACAATGGGGGTAGAGACCCTTGGTGGTGTTATGGCGCCGATAATAGCAAAGAACAGTCCATTGCCGATAAAAAGAAGTAAGATGTTCACCACAGCGGTTGACAATCAGCAGGTAGTAGGCATTCATGTACTTCAGGGTGAGAGGGACCTCGCCGAAGATAACAGAAGTCTCGCAAGGTTTGAACTTGTCGGTATCAACCCTGCGCCAAGGGGTGTTCCCAGGGTAGAAGTATCATTCTCAATCGACGCCAACGGAATTCTTTTTGTTAACGCAAAAGATGCGGTTACCGGCAAACACCAGGAGATGACAGTCAACCCCAGTGGTGGACTCTCAGATGAAGATATCCGTGAACTTATACGTGATGCGAGGCAGAGCAGGGAATCCGACCGAGACAGGATAAAGCTGATCGAAAACCGGAATGTTGCCGATCAGTTAATATACGAGGCAACTAAGATGATCAAGACAAGCAGTGACAGACTTGACAGGGAATCCAGGGAAGATCTCGAATCAGCTCTCAGTGAATTGAGAACTGCCCGTGACGGTACCGATATAGTCTCCATTGAGAAAGCCGAAAAGAATCTGTCTATAGTAATGCATACAGTACGCAACATAATGAATATGGTTGATACTCTTGATGAGAAAGACAGTTCTACCGACGTGAGCACACTCGATCAGGAGAACGGTATCAACTGACAGGTTTGCCACTGAAGCGTTGCATTCTCCATAAGAAGCAATTCCTTACTATATTTCTGTTTCGGAAATTGAATGAGTAAATTTGATGAGGATGAGTCATATGCGTCAGTCCGGCAGTTAGCAGATGAAGAACCGATTGTGAACTCTATTACGGATGTGATTTGATGAGTAGTAATCCATACGAAATTCTTGGTGTTGGAAGGGAAGATGATCATGCGACAATTAAAAGCGCATACAGAAAGCTCGCCCTGAAATACCATCCTGACAGAAACCCCGGAGACAGGGCAGCGGAGGAAAAATTCAAGGAAATAACCCAGGCTTACGAGATCCTCAGCGATCCCGGCAAAAGGGATAGATTCGATAGAACGGGTTCAGTGGATGGAATGCCGGACATGTCCGATATCTTCGGCGGATTCGGAATGGATGATGCCCTCAGAGCCTTTCAGGATATTTTCGGGTTTGGTCAGTCAAGAGAAACTTCCACAGGTGGGGATACTGTCATCGATATTGAGCTGGATCTGAACGAAGTAGCATTGGGCAGCTCCCGCGAATTGAAAATTGAAAGGAATGAGCATTGCAGATTCTGCGATGGAACTGGAGCAGATCCCTCCGAAGGATTAAAACAGTGTACCAGGTGCGGTGGGCATGGAAGGATAAGAACAGTCAGAAGAACACTCCTGGGAGCAATGCAGTCTGTTTCGATCTGTCCTTCCTGCAACGGCAGAGGTAAGATCCCCGTGAAAGTCTGTCCAAAGTGCCTGGGGTCAAAGCTTGAATCCAGGGGAAGGACGATCTCAGTAGATATTCCCGCAGGGATTACCGAGGGGCACTTCATAAGGCTCAGGGGACAGGGACATTTTCCCGGAGATAACGGTCCTCCAGGAGATGCTATTATGAGGATAAAGAATATCGATTACGGAGAGTTTCATCGTGATGGTTACGATCTTATTTACAGAACCATAGTATCTTTCCCCGATGCAGCCCTGGGTACTGAGATTACCATTCCCGCCATAGAGGAAGAAACAGTGAATATTTCTATTCCATCGGGAGTACAGCCGGGTGAAAGGCTTGTTCTGAAAAGAAAAGGGATAAAGAAACTGAAGGGATTCGGAAGAGGTGACATTGTCGTGATCGCCGATGTATACGTCCCGAAAAAGCTTTCAAGAAAGGAGAAAAAAGCACTGGAGGAGCTTGGTGAATCAGACCATTTCATCCCCTCATCATAGTTGCTGCAGGCTTTTTTACCATGACCAATTCCCTTATTCGCCTGGAATTTCAGAAGGTTCTTAAGAATATCGCTGTAAGAACTGCAAGCGGGGCAGGAGAAGCAGAGGTTCTATTACTTACACCTGGCTGGCTGAGGGAAACAGCCGATGAGCTTCAGCGGGAAACGGAAGCAGCGGCCGCATTGTTCGATAACGGTATCATTATTCCCGCAGGCGGTAACGACAATCTCCATCAAGTCTGTGACCTTCTTGATAATGGCGTAATCGTACTTGAACCCATTCACCTGAGAACAACCGGTTCCATACTTGCCGATCTTGATCGATTTATACAGTCCGTTGATTCCTCCAGGGATGAAGCGGTTGATTATTCAGCTCTTGAGAAATACCTTCAGCGGATTCCACGGCTGCGGGAATTGTCAGACAGGCTTATTTCAATAACTACACCGGATGGAGAAATTTCTCCAGACGCGTCGAAGGAACTCTACAGACTCGTAAGACAGGTCGACAGACTCAAGAGGAAACTGTCAAAGAGGATCGATAAAATTTCATCATCCCTTTCCAGCAGGAACGTACTTAGAGATATGCCACCTACGTTAAGAGACGGCCGGTACGTTCTTCCAGTTATCTCTTCAAGAAAAAATGATGTCCGCGGAATCGTTCATGACCGATCGGAAAGCGGCGAAACCATCTTCATTGAACCGTCTGTACTTGTAGAAGACGGCAATGCCCTCAGAGAAGCGTCGTTGGATCTTGATTACGAGAAGCGGAGAATTATCAAGGAGGCGTCACTTCAGATCAGGGAACACCTTGATTCCCTGAAACAGTGTTTTGACGCGTCGGCATCACTGGACGCTATTTTCGCAAGGGCTTCTTTCCATAAAGAATACGGAACGGTTTTCCCTTCCAGAGGCAGCCTTTCGCTTGTCAATCTAAGACACCCTCTGATACCTGAGAAAGAAGTTGTCAGGAATAGTATTGTAATGCCTGAAGACTGGAGGGTACTTATCGTGAGCGGACCCAACGCCGGAGGGAAAAGTGTTCTACTCAAGGCAGTGGGACTGGCCATCGTTACATCACAGTCAGGAATAGGTTCCTGTGCGGATGCGGAGTCCACTCTGCCATTCTTTGACAGGATTCATGTTTCCATCGGAGACCAGCAGTCGATAGCCCAGCATCAGAGCACATATTCAGCACGTCTGCTTGAACAGCTTGAAATGCTCAATGCACCCGGCGAAAGCTCACTTGCCCTTATCGATGAACCTGCTGCCGGTACGGATCCCCTTACGGGCGCTGCCCTTGCGGCTTCGGTTCTGGAGCATCTTGCGGGATCCGGCTGCAGGCTTATTGTCACTACCCATCAGGGACAGCTTAAGAGTTTTGCACAGGGAAGATCCGGGTTCTACAACGGATGTATGAATTTTCAAAGCGATTCGCTGCAGCCGGATTACTCATTTATCGCGGGAATACCAGGATCTTCGTTTACCCTTGAAATAGCAAAAAGGATGTGTTTTCCGGATACTGTTCTCGAAAGGGCTCAGGAGTTATCCGGTGATTCCTTCAAGCTGGACAGAATGCTTGAAGAGGTTACTTCCGCAAGGAAGGAAGTTCAGATCCAGCTGGAAAATCTTGAAAAAGAACGTGAGGAAAACAGAAAATCGCTGGAGAGGGAGGAAGCTGAACTGAAAAAGGCCAGAGACGATCTGCTGACTCAGAGGGGAAAGATCGAGAAGGACTATCAGGAAATAGAGCGCAGCGTTAATTCCAGAGCTGATTCACTTCTGGCCAGACTTGCGAAAACCGAATCCGCTGAAGAACGAAAGGAACTCAGGGCGGAGGTTCGCGTGATTTCAAGGATATCACATGATCAGAGGAAGGTATCTGCCATTGACAATAAGCCTGCTGATGGGGATATAGAGCCCGGTGACTGGGTCATCGTAAAGGGATGGAGCGGATGCGGAAAGGTTGAGGAAACCGGTAAGGACCAGGCTTCGGTGATCCTTGGTAATCTCAGGCTTAGAAAACCCCTTTGCGACCTTGAAAAAGTACCCGCCCCCGATGAGAAACCCTCATCCGCAGGATGGAGCGTTCCGGTTGAAGCTGAAACCGAGCTGGATCTGAGAGGTATGTCCGCCGATGAGGCTCTTGCCGAGCTTGACCGTGCTCTTGATGATGGAATCGTCGCAAGTATTCCCTTTATTAATGTTATACACGGCAAGGGAAAGGGCATATTGATGAAGGCGGTTGTTGATATGGTCCGTAGCGACGGAAGGGTAGCAGACTTCAGGCAGGGAAAACCCTCAGAAGGAGGAACTGGAGTAACAATTGTATCCCTTCATCCACCTGAGAAGAAATCCTGATGAGTGGAAACATCGGTTATTTCTCGAACGAGTCCGTCGAGCGTGTAAGAGCATCAACAGATATTGTTTCAATAATCGGCAGATATGTCAATCTTAAAAGATCCGGAAGAAGCATAAAGGGATTGTGTCCTTTTCATAAGGAAAAGACCCCTTCCTTTTTTGTTTCCCCTGAGAGGCAGATGTACCATTGTTTCGGGTGTGGTGCAGGAGGAGACGTATTCTCCTTTCTTATGAATTACCTGAGCTTCTCCTTTACTGAAGCTGTGGAAGAGCTTGCGTCGGAAGCCAGTATCAAGCTTGAAAGAACCGGCAGGGACACAACAAGAACCGACGTATTCAGGGAGATAGTTGCCCAGGCCCAGAGTTATTACAGGAAGCAGTTCAGGGGAAATGCAGGAGCAGCTGCAAGGGATTACCTGGAGAGGCGGAAACTGTCTGAGAAGACCGTTGAAAAGCTGGGTATTGGCTGGGCACCCCATGGAAACACTTTGTCCGCTCATCTGCGCGAAGAGGGATATTCGGAGAGCCAGCTTATCGAATCCGGTATGGTACTGAGATCCACCCAGGGCAGCGGGGTCTACGATAGATTCAGAGACAGAATACTGTTCCCGATCTCCGACAGAAGAGGCAGAGTAATAAGTTTCGGTGGCAGGCTGATCGAAGAATCCTCAACCGGGGCTCCAAAATACATGAACGGCCCCGATTCACCGATTTACAGAAAAGGTGATTACCTTTACGGTTACAGGAATGCCGCAAAAGCATCCAGAGACCTGGATATGGTCATACTGGTCGAGGGTTATTTCGATCATGCCCGCTTTGTAGATGCTGGATTTGAATGCGCCGTAGCCACATGCGGAACAGCTATATCACCACCCCAGGCACGTCAGATAGGAGCTCTTGCTTCTTCAGTATTAGTCTGCTATGACGGTGACAGCGCAGGGCAGAGGGCATCCGTTAGAGCCGCTGAAATTATTATGGAGCAGGGATACCTCCCGGAGATAATCGCCATTCCCCAGGGCCAGGATCCCGATGATTACATACTTGAGAGGGGTGGGGAATCCGTACTTGAATTGATTGGCAGGGCAAATGATCCCATAAGGTATGCCCTCGAACTTCTCGGTGGCTGGTCTTCGGTTACGGATTCGGGAAAAAAGGTAAAGGTTGTGAAAAGACTCGTAGAGATCGCTTCCAGCGCCACTGAGCCCGTTATCAGGGAAACAATGCTTAAAGTTGTTTCGGAGGAGACAGGCTACTCTATGAAGACACTTGAGCTTGAAATCCGGGAAGAGGACAGTAAAATCAGAAAACCTGCAGAAAGAAAATTGAAAGGTACAGAACTGAACAGATGGGACAGCAGAATACTGGGTTTAATTCTTCTCTCCCGGGAGGGATTGTCGAGTCCGATGGTTGATTTCATTCTGAAGGATGATCTGCACAGCGAATCGGGAGCAAGAATATTCAATGAAATCAAAAGACAGGCCGATTCTGGAATGAAGTTCTTTCAGCTTTCACATCTTGAGGATAATGACAGTTCTATATGTGCCAGATTGCTGACGGTTTATCCGGAACAGACCGATCAAGCTGACAGCGAGAGGCTGATGAAAGCTGTAGAAAAGGACAGGCTTCGGAGGGAGCGTAAACAGCTTAAATCGCAGCTGATCGCAGCGGAGGACGAAGAGAGTAAGGAACTGCAGCGCAGGATTAGAGAGATAGAAAAAATAGAAAAAAAGTACTACAAATAAGGGAGTTCCTATTTCCGCTTACCGCAGAAACCTTGACTGTACATCAAGCACTATTTTCTTCCGGGAGCTTGACGTGGTATCTCCCATGTCAGAGGAGGAGGAAAGAGAACTGGTAGAAGTGCAGGAAAAGGAAAGGTTCAATATGCTTGAATCGATCCTCTCGGTTAAGCTTGGCCGCCATATGTTCTTCGAACCGTTCCGGAAGCTGTTGGATGGAAGTATCCCCGGGAGGAAAATGATCGATGAGTCCTACTGGTCTGTCATCAACGACCTTCTACCGGAGCCCAGAAAAAATGAACTCAGTGCAATTCTAGGGAACATGAAAGATCGTTACCTTAATCGAGAATCGGTGCGTGATCTTCATCTTCTCTGGCATACTGTGGAGAACATTGGCATAGAGCTTTTTGAGGGAATCGAAGAATGCAGAAAGCTGGTCAGTCGCCGAAAAAGCCTTATGATCTTTGTGGAAGACGAGCTTGCTCCAGTTCTTACAGGGGCGCTCAACCATGAATCACTTCTGAAACCTGCCATGCTGAACAGTTACAGAGCATGGGTACTCCTTCCCCTCTTTTCATCTATCCAGAACGAACTGGATCTTTTAGAGGTCAGGACAGGTTCGGGCATTCACGAATACTCTATCGCCGAAAAACGTTTCCGGAAAGCATTCCTGAAAAACGCGGAGATCCTTGATCGATTCGTTGAAGCGAATCTCAAGCTTGTGGTTTCCAAGGTTCGGAAATACTACCCATGCAGTATCATGGAGGAAATGGACCTTGTACAGGAAGGATGTCAGGGTCTTATGGAGGCCGTCAAACGTTTCGATTTCCGTCGTGGATGCAAACTTTCCACTTTCGCAGTATGGTGGATCAGGCAGTACATCATCAAGGCCATCATCAGACATTCCAGGCTTGTTCGAGTTCCGGCGTCAGTACAAAAAGAGGATTCTTCAATAAACAGAGCTATCGATGATTTTACAATTGAGAATGGCCGGATGCCTTCTTCGGCAGAACTATCCGCATACATGGGCAAGGACAGGGACGAAATAGAACAGATATACCTTACTACGGCTCCCTCATTATCACTTGATCATACCAGTGAAGAGCATGACGCAACCATAGCGGATTTTCTGGAGGGCCGTTTTCAGCAGCCTGATGTGAAAGCTATGCATTCCGATACAAGGGAGAGGATCGATGCTGCGCTTACTTCCCTCTCCGACAGGGAAAAAACCATAATCACACTGCGCTTCGGACTTCTGGATGGTGAACCGTGTACTCTGCAGGAGCTTGGAAGAATATTCGGAATCAGCAGGGAAAGGGTCCGGCAACTGGAATACAGAGCCCTTTCCAAACTCAGGGGGCACGGTCTGCTTTCAACGCTATCAGAGAACGGAGATCTATGAAAACCGCAGTATTGATTACTCTATCAGCAATTTTCGTCTGTTGCTGTTCAAGTGTAGATGACGGCAAACCGGATGATACCAGATTTGTTGTGCTCGGTCCTTCTCTTGTGGAACTGATGTATGTTTCCGGCCTGGGAGATAGAATAGTTGGTGTAGACCGCTACTCTGACTGGCCGGAGCAGACCGGAAGTCTGCCGCAGGTTGGCGGTTATATTGATCCCTCACTTGAGAAGATAGTTTCACTGAACCCTACATCGATTCATATTTCCGGAACCAGCGCAGTGCTCAGGGAACTCGCAGTAACGCTGGGGATACCATGTTACTCGTACCGTTTCGACACGCTGGAGGATGTTTTCAATTCCCTTGATTCTCTGGATGTCAGATACGGTGCTGACGCCGCTTATTTCAGGAGAGAACTTTCAGAGAAGCTGGACTCACTGAAAGCGGTAATGGAAAATGTGGCTCCCATATCCGCGATGATCGTGGTATACCATGAAAAGGGTTCATCCAGCATGACCGTTGCCGGAGAGAGTACTTTTTTCGCGGATCTGCTTGGTTCTGTCAACTGTGAAATATCGGCTCCCGGAACCGGCTGCTGGCCCATGATATCCGCAGAAGGTGTAATCGACCTGTCTCCGGATCATATTATCTGTTTGTATCCCGGAAGAACGGATACGGTTGATATCACCGAGTCGGAGGATAGTTTCTTTGCAGATATTGGGTTTGAACCAGACCGGGTGCACTGTATTTTTGAACCATACATAATGATTCCCGGTGGAAGAATAGGCAGAACAGCTGAAAGGATATGCTATTGCCTGCTCTGAGTATCAATAACCTTAATGCAGGTTATGAAGGTAACAGGGTACTGTCGGACATCAACCTTTCTATTGTACCGGGGCAGATATGCGGGTTGATAGGCCCCAATGGTTCCGGGAAAAGCACGCTGCTCAGGAGCATTCTTCAGCTTGGAGTTGAAGTCTCGGGAGAAATACTCATATGCGACAGAATGCTGTCTTCCCTTTCGGACAACCAGAAGGCAAGGATGGTATCGTACCTTCCCCAGAACTTCAATCCCCTTTCCCGATTGACCGTTGCCGAAACGGTACTTCTCGGAAGGCATCCCTACAGAAGCGGATGGTCGCAGGATTCCGGACAGGATCTTGAAACAGCCGAGAAATGCATGCTTGAAACGGATACGTGGGATCTTAGGAACAGAGTATTCTCGAATCTTTCAGGTGGAGAGAAACGGCTGGTATTGCTTGCATCAGCACTTGCACAGGAACCCGATCTTCTCCTTCTTGATGAACCGGGTTCGTCCCTTGATTTCAAGCATCAGCTTAACATGTGGCTGCTTTTAAGGAAACTTTCCCTGAGAGGTATTTCGGTTCTTGTCAGCACGCACGAGGTTGCGCTTTCCGGACGCTTCCTCGATTCAGTGCTTGTACTGTCCGAGGGAAAGTCCAGAGCATTCGGCAGCCCCACTGATGTCTTTACAACCAGTATCCTGTCTGAAGTATTCGATGTTCATCTTCATGTTTCACAGGACGAAGAAACTCGATCCTGGGTAATCGTGCCGGAAATGGAACAATGAAAAACGGGATTGCTTCCAGGCCGTCCTCAGTATTCTGGATACTTCTGGTACTGTCCGTTATTCTGGTTGGTGCTTTATCATTATTTGTCGGCCCCATGGAGCATCCTCCGGAGTGGGTGGTCATGAAGCTCAGGCTGCCCAGACTTGTGCTCGCGCTACTTACCGGGAGCGCCCTGTCCGTTTCGGGCTGTGTCCTTCAGTCCATACTGAGGAACGACCTGGCAACCCCCTACACACTCGGCATATCCGCAGGAGCGGGACTCGTGGCTGGCTCTGTGATCGTGTCCGGGTTTATCATGCCTGTTATGGGGCTTGTCGCCGCCGGAACAGCGGGAGCTCTGCTGGCTGTCATTCTTGTGTACGTACTGGCTTCCCGCGGGAGGAGGGTGGAGTACGGATCAACACTCCTTCTGGCAGGAATCACCATGAATCTTGTAGGCGCATCCATCCTTCTTCTGTTTGAGTATTTCAGCGATGCCTCAAGAATTCTGGAAATCGTTCGGTGGATGATGGGTGACATGGCAGTAATAGGATGGAGCAAACCGCTTTTCCTTGTACCGGCGGTAATTCTGGGAATGCTTGCCGTGCTTTCGAGAACCGGGGTTATGAACCAGATTTCACAGGGTGATGATATTGCTCGTACCAGGGGTGTTTCGGTGAAAATGGAAAGGAATCTTCTGCTAGCGTCCGCTGCTCTCCTTGCGGGATCAACCGTAGGCGCAGTTGGCCCAGTCGGATTTATTGGTCTGATGGTGCCACACATAATGAGAAGATTCGTCGGAGCTGACTACAGATACCTTGTTCCCGCGTCAGCACTGGGAGGTATGCTGCTTGTCATTCTTGCCGATTCACTGTCAAGAGTGATTATCAGCCCCGCAGAGCTTCCAATAGGTATTGTGATGTCACTGATAGGTGGTCCCTTTTTCCTTGTGCTTCTTCTGAGAGCTGGAGGGAAAAAGAAGCGTTAACTTTTAATGTATGAATTGAACAGATGTTTAATGTACTTAAGGGAATCCTCTATGACAAATGGAATAGCTTTAGCGTATGTATCCAATATTACAATGGCATTTACCGGCGAGTCAGTTTCACTTGCTGCCCTGAGCCTTTCAGCTACGGAGTAGTTCACTTCCTGGATGTTATCGTATATTCTTTTCAACCCCTCAAGCTGTAAATCCGCTTCCCTGCCTTCTCTGTGAAGGAAATACTGCGCGAGCAGATACATTGACGCAGCCCTGTATATGGTCTCATCTCTGCTGGCAAGCGGAAGGTGAAAACGTGCCATTGGCTTGAAGTACTCCGTAAGCGGACAGCCGGAGGTTGCTATCAGGAGGCCCATAAGAGAACTCAGTCCCTGCTGCGCGGAGGTCTGCTGTGATATGTGCCTGTCTTTTGTAATGACTTCAAGAAGTATTCTATCGTAAGAAAGCACATGGTCGAAATGCTCCACAATATCAATTATGCTCAACGCGAGGGGGCAGTAGCTTTGACTGCCTGCATCCAGCGGACAGTTTGGGCACTGATGAAAATCAAGCTTCGTCCATGCCGGAGGCTTTTCGGGGATCTTGGCAAGCAGATTGAGACTGTCCGGATCCAGTTCTACACGGAACTCCTCCACCTTGTCATCCGACAATTTGAAGCGGTAGTCAATAATCACACTGTTCATAATTAACGTCATTTATTCATACCTGTGAATTCAGTTTAACAATTCTCCAGGAAATGGCTAATGGTGAATGAGAACGATGAAGGGTTTTCTAAAAAGCATAGGCTATCAAATACATCTGTGCTTCATGAAAATATTTGGGCGCTTTGTTAACTCTTCTGAAGTAGTGCTTCAATACATGCTTCCATTCGTACATAGTTTTTCCATTGATATGTGTTTTGTCTTTGACAAAGTTCGGACTATCTTTACTTGTAATACCTACCAATAATTTATCAGTGTGTTTTCTAATCCATGCCAAAGCTTCTTTAACCTGTTCATCTGTTAAGTGTTCTAGTACATCAATACTAAAAATAAGATCATATTTAGAACTGATTTCTGAAAGAGAAGTTGTTAATCTGTTTTCAGATTTGCCAAATGGATGTTGTGTTGCGTATTCACTGATATCAAATCCAACGACATCTTGTATACCTTCTTCAACAAAACAATGTACGTGTTGGCCAAAACCACAGCCGTAGTCCAGTATTTTATCATGTTCTTGTAATCCCATAAAAGAAATACATTGAGCAACTTCAATAACATGTCTTTGTTCTAATTCTGGATTTCTTTCCTTAAAGTATTCTTCTTCATACATTTAATATCTTTCTTTACTTCGAAGGAATATGTTACTCTTCCAGCTGCTCCTGCTCGATTATCAGGGAATCCTCGACGGTTTCGAGGTTCTGTGACCACTCTTCCCGCAAGTCATGGATATCGCTGATTGCTCTGAGGTTCTGGATAATATTCTCAGCTCCGAGCTGTTCATGTCCATACTGCGTGGAAATGTACGTCATTGTCTGCATGTTCTGGTTTTCGGCGGGGAGCTGTCTTGAGAGTATTTCAGCAATAACGCAGCTGGTTCCGATTTCGAAAGGTCCGATAACCTCGAATTCGGGGGCGATAAGTGCCGCTTCAGCGAATTCCTCGGAGTAAAGGAGTCCTCCTATTGCTTCGGGGTCAGTCCGAGCATTATTTCTTATCTGTGCCGCTGTAAAAGTAGGAGTTGTAAGAACCTGGAGTGATTCAATGGAAGCGTAAGTTGCCAGATTGATACCGCTGTTGCGAATATCATTCAACATGTCAAGAGCTTTTGCCCTCGTGGTTTCTCTTCTTAGAGTGTACATTGCTGCTTCCTGCAGAAGACCGGATTCAATGGTTTCTTCGTACCCGGAAGTATCAGCCGGGAAGTAATCCAGTCTTTTGACCATAGTGAACGCTGGGTAACCGCCGCGATATGAAGGGGTAAAGAATATCGGCCCAAGGGGATCGTTCCAAAGTGTATCGGATGCAAAGGTAACAAGTTCTTCCGAAATGATGGCTGAGAATGGAGTATCCTGCTCCACCAGCATTTCCCCGAAATCAACTATAACCAAAGAATCGGGAACTTCCGGAACACTCTCTGCAAGCATATCTTCCATACCTGATTCAAGATCCCACATTATCCTTCTAACCGTTGAATATTGTGGGAGAACCGGAACTTCCCAGCTCTGCAGAAAAAGGGTATCATCTTGAATGGATGCTGAATCAAACGTAAGAGTATCGGTGGATTCGTGCAGAGAATCAAGAAGCAGGACATGATAACTGCTTATGGATGGGTTTGCTGAGTACATACCAAGGAATGGTTCAGTTCTTTCTCCCGTTTCAATTCTGATACTGTCCCCGAATACCTCTGTGATCTGAGACCTGGTGGCTGCTATTCTTGAGCCTGCGGTTGAATATGCAAGGGAATCGATTCTGTTCATGGCGAATTCCAGGTCGGAGTATTCAGGCAGAACCTGAACCGTAATGTACCTTAGAAGAGATCCTGAAGGTCTGTTGAAAAATTCCGGTCTGCCTTCGTAGAACTCGATTAAATATGCTTCATCTGGCATAGGTGGTACCGTGTCGACCACGATGTATCTGGCTGTTATCTGTCCTCTGTTGTCAAGGATCAGATAATCGACCTCTTCAAGACTGGCCATACTGACCATCCCGGAAGCCAGGGGGAATCTCAGGGAACTTCCATTCATGTATGTCTGATATAGGTATTGCTGATACGTTCCGGGTTGTTCTGATTTGATCATGTCAAGATATTCCCGGGCTGTCATTTCACCCAGATTCTGCATGCCAATCTGTGCAATAAGCAGTTCCTCTGCCTGTGCAGCAGTGAAATCCTGCCAATTATGATTCTGCAGGTAAATTCCCTGGAGCCTCTGGTTGATAAGACCTTCAAAAGCCTCTTCCGATATTTGATCGCTCATGAGCAGGAGCATGGATTCCGGGTCAGGATTGCCGCTCTGCTCGAGCATGCTGCGATACCGCTGACTCCAGGATTGAAGAACCTGCTGGTACTCTTCAGGCAGAATATCCTTGCCGTTCACCGTAGCGATAGGGCGTTCATAAGGGTTTCTGGATATGTTTTCTCCTTCTCCCATGCCCCATCTCAGGAAGATAAGAGCAACGAATATGACAATTGTGGCGATCAGGAATATCTTAGCATTATCTCTTAACCAGGTTAACATCTTTTTTCCCCCGAAACTTGATTGGATTTTTGAAGAGGCAAAAATACTCACCTTCAATGTATTATGCAAGGTCTGTAAGGAAAACTAGGGATGAAAAACAAATAATATGAAGATAAAAAAATACAGTGAAATGAAAAATATGGCCAGTAACGCTTCAGACGGGATGATACTGGTAGCAATGGGACCTGACCTTTATCAGTCGGGACGACTCCGTAGTACAATTGTTGACAGATTCAGAAAAACTCTGGATTACGAGATTCTCCGATATGAAGGTGATAGCCTGGGAGAGGGAGATCTGAAAAGGCATCTCCTCGAGAACTCCCTGTTTTCCAGAGGTAAACTGATAGTAATATCGAATGCTCATAAACTTGGGAAAGCCTCACAATTCGAACTGCTTGAGGCCATAGAAAATGGGATCAGCGATTCAGCTCTTTTCCTGACATCTTCGAAAGTTCCCAGAGAATCTGCAATATTGCGGAAACTGGAGAAAGAAGTTCCCGTTTATATATGTTACGAACCCTTTGACAGAGATATGCCCAGTTGGGTGAAAAGACTGGCTTCAGAGGAGAAGATCAGACTGAAGACGGATACTGTTCAGCTTCTGATAGAGTATTCGGGAAGGAATCTTCAAAGACTTTCGGATGCCGTAACAAAGCTGGCTATTTATCACGGTCCTGACTCCGTTGTTGGCAGAAGCGGTATGATCGAAGTGATCTCGGGAAAGGGCGGAACCGATATCTTCCATCTGGGAGATATGATCTTTAGCAACAGCAGGGGCGAAGCGGTTGACACTGCATGGTCTCTTCTGAAATGCGGAGAGGAACCCATAGGGATGATTGCCTATCTTTTTAGTTTATGGAGGAAGGTAATCAGGGCAATCGAAATCGTCACGTCCGGCGGAGGCAGTAAAGAGGTGTCGGAGGAAACAGGAGCGAAGTATCCACTTATTAACAAGCTTATGAAATTCTCAGGAACCGCCAGTAAGGCTGATACAGCCGCTGCTGCAGAAGCGTTTGCGGAGGCTGACTATGGAATTAAAACAGGTGCAGATCCCCTTGTTATTTTTACCCGGTTGATCTTCACCTTGACAAGTGGCCGCTCATAAACGACAATTGTGGTTATATAATGATTTAGTGAAAAACAATAGCTAACCTATCCTAGGAGGAGAGCATGGCAGAGGTACTTGAAAAGAAGATTCTTGATCTGCTTGATCGCAGGGAAGAACTTGTAGGCAGGTTGAATAATCTGGAAACCATGAAACCAGATACTAACGCCAGGGTGTACAAGAAGATTCGTGGGGATTACAGTACCAAACTTCAGGATGTACTCGAGAAAATAAATGAGAAGAGAGGTTCTCTCGAGACGAAGGCAGAAGAGTTAACAAATCAGATCAGTGAGAAAGAAAAGATATTTACCGACCAGTCTGACCAGGTTGATGAGCTTCAGATAAGGGCAAAACTCGGTGAATTCAATCATGATAATGATGAATTCAAAAATGAACTGAACCAGGCGGAATCCGATCGTGATAAAACCTCAGGAGCACTTGATAAGCTCAGGAAGGAACTAAGCGATCTCAATGGCGTACTTAGCGATGTAGATCACGCTACTTCCGCAGGTGTGCCCGGCATGGATAATACGATTCAGACAAAGGTGGAAACGAAGAGTGAAGAGGATGTCATCGATTTAGAAGATGATGACCTCGTCGAAGAAGTCGAAGAGGCCAAAATCGATAATCTTGACATGGACGTTGATGACATCAAAGATGAGTCGGATGAAAACAAGTGTCCCAATTGCGGGCATGTAAACCCTCCTCATCTTGTTGTCTGCGAAGAGTGCAATGCTGAACTCGAAGACCTGAGCCAGGATCTGGATGACGAGTTCGACTTCGACGACATGGATGTTGATATCTAATAATCTGTTGAATAACAGATCACGGAAATAAGGCTGCCGATTCTGACGGCAGCTTTATTTCATGTTTCCTTTATTTCTCAGATATTCTTCAGCTATTTGAACCGCGTTAAGAGCCGCGCCTTTTCTGAGGTTGTCCGCAAGGACCCAGAACTGCAGAACCGAGGGATCACCGGGATAATTGCGGATTCTGTCAACAATTACAATATCTGTGCCTTCCGCGTCTACTGATGAAGAACCGGATCTGGTTACAGCAATTCCAGGGGATCGTTCAAGGGTCGCGGCAGCTTCATCGCGTTGAACAGGATTATCGAATTTCACAACGACCGCTTCTGTGTGTCCGATTCTTACCGGAACTCTTGCGGTTGAAGCGAATATCGGGAAGTTCAGCTCCATTATCTTACAGGTCTCGTTCATCAGCTTGATCTCTTCGTTGCAATAGCCGCCTGCGTCAGGTGGGCCGATGCTCGTTATGATATTCTCATGGATCCTGACGGCGGGATTTTCAGGAGGATTTCCATTCTGCTGTCTCTGAAGCTCTTCAAGTGCCGGTGTACCGGCACCTGATACTGCCTGGTAAGTGGCTACCGAAACCCACTGTATTCCTCCGAGTTGCTGCAGGGGGGCAAGGGCCACAACCAGCTGGATGGTTGAACAGTTGGGGTTCGCAATAATATTTTCCTTACCGGTAATAAGGTGTCCGTTAACCTCAGGAACCACGAGCAGAACATCCGGGTCCATTCTGTAGGCGGATGAATTGTCAATTACAAGTGCTTCAGCTTCAATGCACATGGGTATCCATTTTTTTGCTATATTTGATGAAGTGGCACCGAAGAGAATCATCCCCTTGCTGATTGCTTCCGGTGTTATTATTTCAACCGGGTAGTCCGTGTTTCTGTATCGGATGATTTTTTCCTCCGATCTGCTTGAGGCAAAGGGATGAAAAGATTCAGAAGGAAAGGAGCGATCCTGAAGCACCTTGATCATAGTTTCGCCAACAAGTCCTGTTGCTCCGACAACACCGACTTTAATCATTGTTCCACCTCCGTATTTAATTACCGATACATATTTGCAGCAGTTCTGTGGTCAACCCTTACTTTTGTTTCATGTTCAGGTACACGCATATTTACACTCGATCATCGAAGCACTGATTCAGCACCACCAGCATCCGAGAGCAGAATGGTTCTTCCAGTTATGCAGGCTGGCGCGACGCGATATACCGATATTCATACAACGGATATACCGGCTTCCCTGGCAACCATTAGCGATATTCAGTATAGACCTGAACGTTTTCCCGGAAGGGGAGATATAAAGGAATTGGTGGAACAGATACTAAGGAACGAAGGAGTTCCTCTTGAGGTAGCCGCGCTCGTATGGATAGAAAGTGATTTCAGTGTGGGCTGCTATTCCAGAATGGGAGCAGCAGGTCCATGGCAGCTGATGCCCACCACTGGCCGGGAACTGGGTTTGACAATAGATGATTGCGTTGATGAAAGATATTCCTGGGTTGCATCCACAAGAGCTGCAGCAAGGTATCTAAGGTACCTGCATAACATTTTTGATGATTGGGTGCTTGCAATAGCGGCCTACAACTGCGGACCTGGAAGGGTTCAGTCAGGCCTTCGGCTGGGGGGCAATACTTTTGGCGAAATAGATTTGCCCGGAGAAACCGATGCATTCGTTCCCCGTTTTGCCTCTGCTGCGGAAGCGTACGTCCAGGTTGAGCTTGAGTCGGACAGGCTGGCCGTTGTGTGGGTTCCCGCAGGTTTTGATCTCAGGTTGCTTGCTGCTGAAACAGATCTCGATATCGATACACTGATGGATATGAATAGATCGTATCTTCTGGAAAGAACACCTGCTGAAGGTGAAGCCTGGGAAATAGTTGTACCTGTTGATTATACTGGAGAAGTATTCAACACAGCATGGACTATCGATCCCACAAGATACCTTGTCAAGGAGGGAAATTCCTGGATTGGAATAGCTTCTGAGCTGGGCGTTTCATCGGAAGTACTCATGGGTCTCAACCCTGCTGGATCGCTTCAACCTGGAATGTACATTGACATTCCGGAGAGCCAGCGGCAGCCGGTAAATGCCGGATACATAGAAAACCCTCAGTTTATCAGATATACAGTCCGCATGGGTGATACCATGGGCGCGATTGCTGCTACCGTAGGTGTGAGTTCCAGGGAGGTGGCTGCATGGAATGAGATGTCACCGGATGATACAATATTTCCCGGAGACGTTTTGCTGCTCCGCCGTTCCGGCAATTCATCGGCTCTGGAACAGCAGCTAAATATGCCCACCCTTCCCGAAGGTGATGAAATAGATATAGTATCAGGTGGAGGAAGAATTGAGCATACTATTGTTGAAGGAGATAATCTCTGGGATATTGCGCTAAGATACGGAGTCTCCATCGAACAGATAATGTACCTTAATTCCCTTGAAAGTAATATACTCTCGCTTGGAGATGTTCTGGTAATTATACCTGAATAGGTGAGTGAAAATGACATTATTTGAATCAGGTTCCAAGAAAATACTGAAGAAGATCAGAAAATTTGCCAGCGAGGGAAGTGTTAATCGTGTTTCCTCTACCGTAAAGGAGGAAAAAAACGTCCTTCTTGAGGAAAGTAGTGTAGCGCTGGAATTGGTTGAACTGCTGCTTGACATCGGCCATCCAAATCTTGCGGCAAGCGTTGGTGAAGAAGTCATGCGGCGTCACAGACAGATCGCCAAAGAAGTGCGCAGTCTGTTCATAGGCAGGCTTAATGAATTTTCCAGATCAACTGATCTTCTGAGAGTTACCTGGAAGAGTTTCATAAACATGCATGATTACAAAGGAGCCCTCAATGTTCTCCGCCAGGTGGACGAGATTACCGTTTCAAGTCTTTTCGATATCATAAGAGAAAAAATGCAAAGTTCAATGCGGTTTGACGGCAGTGTCCATCCTGAAGCTGACCAGATTTCACTGGTAGAATGGGGATTATGCCTGCATCGTGAACGAAGAACTGGCGAGGCTATCGATTTCCTATGGAAAGTCTGCAGGGAGGTTGAGTTTCCACACCGCGATATATCACTTCTGGCATTCTGGATAGGTAATCAGGTTAAGGAGCTTGATAGCAGCTACTGGATCTCACTCATGGGTATTGCTGCGGTTTCGGGAAAAATGGACCGTGCACTGCAGTTCGCGAACAAGCTGTCAGACAGTGAACCGTCACCTGATGAAGCGGTAGATGCTGCGAATGTAATTGAGAAATGGATGGTACCAGCTGACCGTTCTGGAAGATCGGCAGCAATTCTTGCTGAAATGTATACCGCAGCTGGTAAGACCGAGGCTGCCTCGAAAACCCTGGAGGGGATATACAGTGAAAGCCTGGACAGGGAGGAACTGGAATCAGCCATTGAGGATCTGGTAGCCCATCCTGATAGCGGAGCGGCTCCACTGCTTCTTTCAGCGCAGATGAATTTTGAAAAAGGTAGGATACCTGAAGCAATAGAAGCTGTTGAGAAGGCTTTCCAGGCAAAGGATGTCGACAGCACGAAACTCATCAGTATCTGCAGGGATATTCTTGCCGAGACCGGAGACAGTTCTGGCCCCATTGCCGTAGAACTTGCTCAATACCTGGTTGACAACGGAGACATCAAGGATGCTGTTTTCTCATTGCTTCCGATAGTTGACGGTGATGCGACATGGGTTTTTGAACAGATACAAAGACTGATTTCCCGGGACAGGAATAACGCTTCCATACTTTCACTGCTTGCCGCGGTGCTGTTTGAAACTGGCAAGAGGGGTAAGGCTTCCGCAACCCTTGAGCATCTGTCCAGAAGAACTGACAAAAAATTCTGCAGTGATTCCGCAGCCGTTCTTGACACCATGGAAAACCAGGTCGGGAAATATCCCGAACTGCGAGAAGCAAGAGCTCTTTTCAGGCTTCGCTCAGAGAGAGCGCAGGATGCAGCTGAAGACTGGTTCAAGCTTATGTTGAAAGGGAGAATCCCCGCACCGGAAGGCCAGCAGCTGCTGACGAAGGATGAAACTATTGTTGGTTCGGTAGAGAAAATAACGGAATCCAGCTTTAGTCCTGGAGCTCCATGGCAGGCATTAGTAGTAGCACAGATATGCCTGCGGGAGAATAATATAGAAATGGCCAGTGACTACCTGACCCAGGCAATGGCCAGCGAAGAACTTCAGGAAGACATTGTAGACAGAATCGGAAAACTGCCTGAAAATCTTCGTAATCAGCTCGATCTGAAAGAAATACTCACCAGGATCTCTGCAGGAAGGGCTGCTGAAGGTGTAGCATCGATAGTCGAGAAGCTTGAGGGAGACGAAGACTGGAAGATCGCCCTTGCAACAGAGCTGAAATGGAACAATCCAGCGGAGGAAGCCCAGTTCAAATTCAAATATCTGCTTTCCCGCAACAGGATAATCCTTGCCGGATCTTCCTACGTTGAGGGAAGTATTGGTGAACCCCTGATTGAAAATGTAGCAAAGGCGTGTTCCGAAATCATAAAGGATAATTACCATGAAGCTCTGGAGCTTCTGAAAAAACCCGTGAAAAGACCCTGGTCAAGTTCGATGGCCAGAACCGTTCTGGAATTCATACTGCCGAAGGCACCGGTCCTGGGAGTTGAGATCAGGAAACTCATTGCTGAATCATTCAAAACCGAGAAAAGATTCGATGATGTGTCAGCCATTTTGAATCCTGTATTAAAGGAAGATGGTGTACTGGAGTTACTTGAGAGCATGATCGAAGGTCATCCCGGTGAATACGCTCTGACCAATTCACTTACCCGGACAGCGTCCATCAGGGCAGATTTTCAGAGATTCCATAAATACTCCGCAGTTATGCTCGATCTGGATTCCGACGCAGCTGAAGATATTGTGAACATGGCCGTTTCAATGGCAACCGACAGTTCTTCAGGCGAAGCATACCTTTACGCAGCAAGAGTAGCTTCACGAAACAGGATTGATGTTGATATTGATGATTTGATAACGAAGGCCGTGCTGCTTCAACCGGATCTGTCGCGCAAAGGGCTTAATGAGGAATTCCACACAATGGGGTCTGCTCCAGGCGCAATATGTGCTGTCGCATCCGCAAATGCGATAGTATTCAGCAAAATCTGTAAAGATAATCCTGGTATTAGTATTCCTCTGAATGAAAATATTCTTGACATAGTTGATGAATACTGGACCCCCGAAGAGAATGCTGAAGCTCTGATTGATCTTGTTGAACAGATCATGTCCGGTGAGTTTTCTCAAAGAGCGGAGGATATACTCTGCAGCATTGCAGAAAAAAGTGAGGAACCGTGGAAGACAATAGCCTCAAGGAAACTTCTCGGTGAAGTTGAGGCTGGAAATGTTGACAGGATAAGATTCTGGGAATCCGTTGAAGTCAATACTGTGATCAAGGAGGCTCTTGAAAGGCTCGTTCCTGATGGATACAAGAAGATCAGCAGAGAGGAAGCAAAGGTTATCGCTCCCGCAGTACTCAGTTCGGGCCAGGATATCAGAAGGCTGTTTCAGCTTGCGAACGATGAGATATTCTTTCCCCGTAATGATATACAACTCAGGAAAAAGCTGGCTGAAACATGCATGAAAAGCTTTAATGGAATGACGGATGAAGATTCTCTATCGATTGCGGAAACGGGAAAATTATTGGATATTGTTCTTTCAGCAGGATTGCTTTCCGAAGCTGTTTCAATTGCCAGAGAGAACGGTTCGAATGAAATTCTGTCCAGATTAAGATCGGGGCTGTCTGTTGCCAGAAGGGAACTGGAAACCGAGGGCATTGAGAAAGCTCTGAACCTGATAATTTCTGGAAAACCCGATGAAGCCCTGATTATCCTGGACGAAGAAGATATGGAATCTTCCAAAGTAATGGACACAAAAGCCCTCGCATTATGGAATCTCGGATATCGGGATCAGGCCATTTCAGCATGGATGAGTGAATACAGAAAAACGAGGGAGGCGGCTCCTCTGAAGCGACTTTTCTGGACACTGCAGCAAGCCGGGGCCTCAATAGAGAGAACCGCCCTGCGCAGATTCATTGTCGGAAGATTTCCTGGGTTAACAGGAATGCTTCCACAGGATGCTTCTGAAAACAATTCTGATCAGCTGGAATTAATATCGGGACTTCGGATCGTTTCGAACAAAGAGAAGGTGAAAAATGGCTAAAAAACCAAAAGATGAAAACACTGAGCATACCATAGAGGAATTAATTACCGGAATCGGCAAACTTGTTTATAAGCTTAACGAATCTATGGTGAACATTGACAAGCGTATTGAGAAGCTTGAGACTGGTATTTCATCTCTGCTTGAAGAGAAGTTTGAAAGTATAACTGCAGAACTCATTAAGTCCAACGAACTCCTTACCGATATTGGAAAATCAGCACCGGCTGGCAGAACCGATACAAAGGAAACTGATAAATCCCTTTCCGGTGAATCGACCGATGTTTACGCTGGGGGACTTATAGAAAAGCTTGATCAGCTGAAAGCTGAAGTCACAGGTATAAGGGAGAACCTTACCGGTGCTGAGGAAAAGCTTCTGAAAGCTCTCGCTGAAGGACCGAAGGATTTCGTTAACAATGAACTCTTCAAAAAAGAATTCAGTGAAGTGTCTCTGATGATTTCCGAATCCGCCTCATCCCTTCAGAAGACAGTTGAGAACGTTATAGGTCAGTCTGATGAGAGCAGAGGGGTTGTTATTTCTGCGAACCTGAAAGTACTTACTGACGGAATCGGCGAAATTTCATCGAAAATGGATAAAGCCGGAGACAATATTCAGGACAAGCTGAAAGAGATTAAGACTTCAACAACGGAAGAAGTTGGAGCGATTGGCATCAGCGTGAAGGAAAGCACCGATGCACAGAAGGAACAGCTGCAGCAGATGAAGGAACTGCTTACGCTTCACTCGGTTGAAGTCAAGGATAACAGGGTAAAAAGTCTGAACCGTTCCGCAATAGTACATTTCAACAACGCGGAATACAATCAGGCACTTGCAAAACTCAAAGAAGCTCTGGAGATCAGTCCCGACAATTCCGAACTGCTTGCGAACATGGCTCATGTTGAAGCGTCCCTGGGAAAACTCGAAGATGCAGAAGAGAATTTCAAGAAAGCTCTTGAGATTAATCCCGATCTGGAGCCTGCGATATCCGGCCTGGGAACAGTACTGGTAATGGCCGGGAGGTCAGAAGATACCATTGATTTTCTTCAGAGGTATCTGGATGAGGGTTCCAAGGCATCTACAGACATCATAATAGCCCTCAGCAGAGCTTATGCCTCGCAGGATAACCATGAAAAAGCCCTGGCGCTGCTGGAGAGAGCCGAAAAGGTTGCACCGGGACATCCTGGACTGGAACAGGAACTTGCCAAGTACAGGAACTAAGTTCTTTGGATTCATTCTTGTAGTCGCGTCCGTACTCCTTGCGTGCAGAGCGCTTCAACCGGATGAAAACCTGGACAACCTCTCATGCCAGCAGAGAAGCATGTTTGCTGAAGCCAGCGGAGATTCCCTGCAGCAGGCAGGGATGGTTGACCAGGCCAGGGAAGAGTATTTAAGGGCTGCCCTGCTCAGAACGCCTGAAGACAGTCTTAGAGCCTGTCTTGTCTGGAAAGCTGCCGGGTCCTCTGATTTGCCAAGTGTGCTTACTTCCCAGTTGCTGCTTGAGCTGACGGATTCACTGGCTCCATACAGGGCACTTGAACTGGGAGGCGCCAGTATCGGCAGGGAACTCCTTTCCTGCATCTCCCGCAATAATCGCGTGATGCCTGAATATCTTCGCCTTGTTCTTGCCGATTCCCTTCTAAAGGTCGGTGAAGCAGAATTAGCGCTAACCGCTCTCAGTGGAGTTCCGGGAAACCTACCCGAAAGGGCTCTCAGAAGAAGGACAATACTCTTCTACAGGGGTTTTCTTGAAACGCAGCGGCTATCGTTATCGGATTCTCTGTTCAACCGGGCTGAGAACTCAGGTGACGATGAACTTCTATCCCTTCTATGTCATTACAGGGGGATGTGGATGGCTGATGAAGGCATTTCCGGATACCGAAACGTTTTTCTGAAGTCCTTTGAACTCTGGCCAGCGGCTCCTGTCCATGCCAGTGCGTATGACGCATTAAGGCCGGAGATACTTGCGGACAGGAATTTTGCCGGTTCAGTTGCCGACCAATTTTATAGCGGAGGGCTCTGGAACGAACTGTATGATATAGCTCAGAATTCTCTCGATCCCGACCCTCACCTCTGGTACCTTGCTGCACGTACAAGGGACAGGCTGGGGTTTTACGATGCCGCCATTGACATGCTTGAACAGTATCTTGACAGGTGGCCTGAAGGGGCGGATACACCCAACGCCATGATTTATCTGGGGCGTAATCTGGGACGTTCCGGTGACTGGCAGAGCGGACTTGCGGTTTTAAAGCAGTACGGGGAGGATTTTTCAGACCATTACAGAATAGGAAACCTTCCCTGGTATATCGGTGACTTGCTGGTGGAAAACAGGCAATGGCAGCAGGCCATTCCCTGGTTTCAAATAACCCTTGAGCGTTACCCGTACAATGTTACAGCCGACGACGCGCATTTCTATCTCTGCTTTTCGCTCCTCAAGTCAGGCAGAATAGTTGACGCGATAGCCGAATTTGAGAGTTTCATTTCAAAATGGACTGGAAGCGTATACCTTTCATCCGCTAAATACTGGCTCGGCAAACTTCTTTATACCGAAGGTAACCCTGAAGGTACAGTCATACTTGAGGCTCTCATTCAGGCAGCTCCAGCAAGTCTTCCCGCCTTTTTCGCAAGGGAATTGCTGGGATGGCCTGCCTGGGAACCTGAATTTACAGATGAGCCACTTGATCGATGGATGATAAGAAATGGAATTTCACCCGCATTGCCGCCTGAGGCTGCTCTCAGGGGATTGTTTCTTCAGGAAGCGGGACTGAGGCATTTCGCGGATGGTGAGTTCAGGAAGGCGGAAGAAATTGTAGGCGGACCGGAATACCTTGCGCCTTTCTACCTTAATAACGAAGTCTGGGAAAGAAGACCCATTTCAGGATACAACATGTGGAATCTTGCTGATAACGACAGGCCCAGGGAGCTGTGGATGCTGCGCTACCAGATGGCATGGCCGGAGCTTGTGGTTCCGGCAGGTGTGAAATACGGATTGGATTCACTCCTGGCATGGGCTATCATCAGGAATGAAAGCATGTTCCAGCCAACCTGCTATTCCGTAGCGGGGGCAAGGGGACTCATCCAGATGATCCCCAGCACTTCTGAGTACGTTGCAATCGAGCATGGGTGGGATGATTACTCACCTGACAGGCTTTACGATCCGGCGGTTTCCATCGAATACGGAATAAGCTACATATCCGATGTAAACCGGGATTTTGGTGGCAATCCTGTTATTACCGCGGCGGCTTACAACGGAGGTCCTCACAATGCTGTTCACTGGGGCGCTGTGGATATGAATACTGATGAGTTCTTTGCGCTTATAACCTACAATGAGACGAAAAATTACGCCCAGAATGTTCATCATGCCTACATGATTTATAAGGCTTTATACAGAGGTCGGACTTAACTTTTACTCGGGCGGATTTGCATGAATTCCAAACAGTGAAAAGCAGATGTATATAAAGATGGTAGATGCATGCATTGAATGCAACGATTGTTTAAATTGTAACTTCCTGTCCGATAGCATTATAAAAAACTGTATCAAATTGAATGGATTCTAGTCTTTTAAACCCCTTGACAAACCTGTTTCCCGTATCTATTTCATTGCCATGCTTTTCATAAAACGGGGCAATCTTGACCAGCTGCTTGAATCCCTGAGGGGGGGGTACAGGGTATATGTTCCTCGCAAAATGGGGGACAGTACAGGCTACTCCCTTTTGGGTGAATCCGATACGGATTATGTGATCGGAGAGATCAGATCATTTGAACCTTTAAAATCTTTCTTTTTCCTTGGTAGAGAAAAAGTTGCGGAAGATTTCAAGCCGGATGTTCTCCGTGATGATAAACCACCCTGCATTGTTGGCGCAAAAGCATGCGATCTGAAAGGTTTCAGAATTCTTGATTTCGTATTCATTGACGATGAATACGGCGATCCCACCTACATGAAAGCAAGAAAAGATGGGTTGATAATATCGGCTGACTGCACAGGTGTTGGTGAAACATGCTTCTGTACGGCGGTAGATATCAATCCCTGGCCCGATTCCGATTTTGATATAAACCTGTCTCCTGTAGATGACGGTTTCGTTGTAACTACCGGAAGCGAAAAAGGCCGCGATACCGTAGAAAACAATAAGAGCCTGTTCCAGGAAGAAACTGAAGCTCAGGTTAGGGCCGTCAAGCAGAACAGAAATACTGTGAAATCCGATGTAATGAAGAAGGCACAGGAGAAGCGGATTCCTTCCGCCGATAGACTCCAGCGTATTGTTAATAAACAGTACGAATCAAATATCTGGGAAGAGGTTTCTGAAAACTGCGTGGAATGCGGAGCCTGCAATACGATATGTCCCACATGTCACTGTTTCCTTCTGTACGATCAGAAATCTGATGGCAAACTCGCCAGATTCAGAGTATGGGATTCATGCATGATCAACGACTTTGCTACGGTAGCAGGAGGAGAGAACCCTCGAGATAGATTATGGATGAGGCTTAGAAACAGATTCGATAAGAAATTCAACTATTTTCCCGAGGTGGCCGAAGAGATAGGCTGCACGGGATGCGGCAGATGCATAGCTGCCTGTCCCGGCAAGATCGACATAAGAGATGTCCTGGCAAGACTGGAAACATGATGAAGAATCCATACCGCTCCATTGAAGCTGAAGTACTGAAGGTTACCACGGAAACCGATACAATAAAAACCTTCCTTCTAAAGCCAAAAGAAGAACTCACTTTCAAACCCGGGCAATTTATGGAATTTTCCGTTCCCGGTGTGGGTGAAGCTCCGTTCACTCCATCATCGGATTCACAGATAACTGAAACGATGGAAATAACCATTGTCAGGGTCGGCAAGGTTACCGATGCCATACACGAACTGAAACCCGGCGATACCATCGGTCTGAGAGGGCCACTGGGTAAAGGATATCCACTTACGAAATTCATAGGCCAGGATATATTGGTCATTGGCGGCGGTGTTGGACTCGCACCTATCCGGACTCTGATGTACGGTCTTTTTCACATGAGAGAGCAGTTGTCTGCAATTGTTTACAGAGGTGGATGCAGAAACCCCGAGGAATTCCTGTTCCGAGAGCAGCTTGAGGAATGGATTAAGCGGGATGACATTGATATAAGACTTACCGTTGATGCAGGTAACGATTCCTGGGATGGTTCAGTCGGAGTTGTTACAACAATAATGGATGATATTAACGTTAATTTTGCGAGGGCAAAAGCAATCGTATGCGGCCCTCCGATAATGATGAAATTCGCCACATTCAAATTGCAGGAACTGGGCGTAAGAGACAGGAATATCTACCTGTCCATGGAGAAAAACATGTCCTGTGGTTTCGGCAAATGTGGGCATTGCAGGATTGGACCTTATTACTGTTGCAAGGACGGCCCTGTATTTACTTACGATATGATCCGGGAATACCCGGGAATCTGGGAGTAGGATGGCTATGGAGATGAACAAAACAACGTTTGATCAGCTTCATGGTAACATCGATGCTATAGAGAAGAAGAAAAGTGACAAAAGGCTGTTCATTGATCTTGATATATGCAATTCTGATCAGTGCGATGAATGTGTTATTGAATGCAGCTATTTCTATCATCCTGTTAACAACGGAATGATTTCTCTCATCGAGCTTGCAACCTACGCGCTTATCTGCAGGCAGTGTGAAGAACCTCACTGTGTTAATTCGTGCCCGAGGGATGCCCTCGAAAAACTTGATGACGGAATGCTTGTAAGACATACTGCGCTGTGTGTAAGTTGCAGTACCTGTTCACATGCATGTCCTTACGGAACCATCTACCCGGAGATAGTGCCTCATCTGTCAAATATCTGTGATTACTGCAAAGACAGAGGAAACTTCACCTGCATTCCCACATGTCCGTATGGAGCACTTGCGATTGCGGGTAAAAGAAATACCGGGGGAGATAATATTTTCGAACTGGGAAATCGGCTTGTTGTGCATTCAACTCACTGGGACAGGGGCAAGACATGACGTTCGTCTACCTTGTTGTTTTCGGATTCGCAGCTACGGCTCTTCTCGGTCTGATAACCAGCTGGATTGACAGAAAAGTTACCGCAAGGGTTCAATACAGGGCAGGTCCCCCATTCCTTCAGCCTTTTTACGATATAGTAAAGCTTCTTGGAAAAGAAACCCTTATACCTGCGGGGGCTTCAAAGGGTGCGTTTCTCATTGCTCCGGTTATTGGAATTTCAGGTGTGATAGTGGTTTCTACGCTTTTCTGGGTTAATCAGTTCTTCTCCGAGGGTTTCATGGGAGACTGGATCGTGGCTATGTATCTTCTAACAGTTCCCTCACTCAGTTTAATTCTAGGCGGATTCGCTTCAGGAAATCCTCTTGCAAGTCTGGGAGCTTCAAGGGAGATGAAGCTTGTTATCGCGTACGAACTCCCCTTCATACTTGTAGCTCTGGTTCCGGTAATCAGCGCACATTCCATTCGTCTTGGTGATATTATCAATGTTCAGGCAGGGGGAGTATTTGCCGGCAGCATATCCGGCATACTGGCTTTGATAGTTGCCATTCTATGTGTTCAGGCAAAGCTCGCACTGGTTCCCTTTGACATCCCAGAAGCCGAAACGGAAATTGTAGAGGGTCCGATTGTGGAATACTCAGGCCCCGGGCTTGCCATGTTCAAATTGATGAAGAACATGCTTCTATTTGTTCTTCCGTTCTTCCTGATTATTCTCTTCTTCGGAGGGCTTCGATTCGACGGAATAAACATTCTCTGGACCGTTCTTGAATACTTGGGAATTGTAGCAATAATTACAGTTATCCGTAATACCAATCCCAGGGTTCGGATAGATCAGGCTGTTAGATTTTTCTGGGGACCTATGACATTGTTAGCTATTGTTGCCGTTATATTGGCACTTAAAGGTTTATAGAAGGGTAAGGCTGCAACTGTAATGAGCCTGAAGCTAAAAGCACTTCTGAAATCACCGTGGGTGTTTCATCTGTCTACCGGCAGCTGCAACAACTGTGATATTGAAATTCTGGACTGTCTTACCCCCAGGTTCGATCTTGAACGGTTCGGAATGCTATTGGTGGGAAGCATCAAACATGCTGATGTTCTTCTCGTTACCGGTTCGTGCAACAGGATGTCCGTTGAGCGGCTGAAAGAACTTTACAAACAGGTTCCGCAGCCATGCCTGGTGGTTGCCGTAGGAACGTGTGCGGCGTCCAGGGGGATATTCAAGGACAGTTATAACTGCCCCGTACCGCTTGATAAGATAATACCGGTCGATGTCTACATACCCGGCTGTCCACCTAAACCTGAAGCGATGATCGCAGGTGTAGTAAAATTGATTGAGAAAGTTGGCGGCGCCAAATGACAAGAGAAGAAGTACTTATGGATTTCACAAGCCGTTTTAACGAAGATATACTTGATTTTGAAGACAAATCTAACACTCGCGTATATGTTAATATCAAACCTGAGGCAATTGTCAGAATCGGAACCTATCTGTTCAGAAATGTTAATGCCAGGTTCAATATAGCCAGTGCTACTGACATGCCTCCCAACATTGAAATTCTATACCATTTCATCGTTGAGGATATCAATCTGGTTATTTCACTTCGAGTTTTTCTCAACAGGGAGAATCCTGAGATCGAGTCTCTTGGAAAAGAGATTGAAGCTTTCAACTGGATAGAGAGAGAAATGAGCGAGCTGCTGGGAATAACCTTCATCGGCCACCCTGACCCAAGGAGACTTTTACTTGCCGACAACTGGCCGGAATGTGTATATCCCCTGAGACAGGATTATGAGGAGTGGGATGAGAAAGCCGACAGGACAAGGGGTGTGTAATGGGTAAAACAATAATACCTATAGGCCCGTACCATCCTCTTCAGGAAGAACCGGAATTTTTCACCCTTACCGTTGAGGGCGAGACGGTTATTGATATCGATATGAGAATGGGTTACAACCACAGAGGCATCGAGAAGCTGTCCGAAAGAAAAACATTCGAGAACAGCACTTTCGTAGTTGAGAGGATCTGCGGCATCTGTTCCACAAGCCATCCATACGCCTATACAAGGGCGGTTGAAGATATTTTTCCGATGGAAGTATCAATGAGGTCCAAGTACATAAGAACCATTATAGCTGAAGGCGAGAGGATCCATTCACACCTTCTCTGGTTGGGTCTTGCAGGACATTTCCTGGGTTACAACACTGTTTACATGTGGGCCTGGAAACTACGCGAGGAAATCCTTGACGTCATGGAGATACTTTCAGGCAACAGGAATGCCTATGCCATGTTCAAACCCGGTGGCGTCCGCAGAGACATAAAGCCTGAGGATGTTCCATTATCTGTAAAGAAGATCGATTCCATACTCCCAACCCTTGATATGATTAAGAAAGCCGTTCTTGACGATCCAGTTCTCCACGCCAGACTCAAGGGTGTCGGCGTTCTGAGTTACCAGGAAGCCATTGACTTCAGTGCGCTGGGTCCTACATCCAGGGCATCTGGTGTTGCCCGTGATGTGAGAAAGGATTCCCCCTACGGCGCATACCAGGAGATGGAATGGGACATGATAGTTACCGAGAACGGTGATGTTTTCGATAAGGCTGTTGTTCGAATTCTCGAGATGTTCGAAGCTGCGAAGATAATGAAATACTGTCTTAACAATCTCCCGGATGGCGAGATAGACGCGAAGATAAAAGATGTTCCTCCCGGCGAGGGAATAGGTCATGTAGAAGCTCCAAGGGGTGAGACTTTCCATTATGTGAAAAGCGATGGAACTAACAGACCCATTCGGCACAAAGTACGTGCTCCGACATTCATGAACCTTCCTACTTACAAGGCGACCGTGAAGGGTCAGACGATTTCAGACGCAACTATAATCCTTGCCGCAATTGATCCGTGCTACTGCTGTACCGAAAGAATAGCTGTAAAGGATGCTAAAGGCAGGATGCTTTACGACGGGAAGGATCTTGTACAGCTCAGCCGTGAGAAAACCGCGAAGATGAAACGGAGGATGGGTGTCAGATGAGTTTTAATCTGATAATAGATGCCCTTAAAAACCCGAACGGCTATTTCGCCAGCACTCCTCTATCACTCCTTTGTGCGCTGTTTGCCGCCATGTTCTTCATATTCACGGTTATTTACTCCATGAAGCACATGAAAGGCCGTAGCGGCCTATGGCGCTATTATTTCTATCTATTGGCCACTTTTATTTCTACGCTTGGTGTACTGCTTACCAACAATTTCATCGTTCTTCTGGTTTTCTGGGGTTTCCTTGGACTGCTCCTTTACCTTCTAATTGGTTTTGGCAGACGGGAAGGAACGCCTGAAACTGCACGAAAGACACTGGTAATAGTTGGAGGAACCGATGTCCTGATGCTTTTAGGGATAGTTTTAATCTGGAAGCTTACTGCCGGCTCCTCCGGGCTACCAGGACTGTTTTCAATGCCTATCATCAGCGGTATGAAAATACAGCTTGATGGAACGGTTTCAATTGTTGCGTATATCTGCCTTGCATCTGCAGCGTTTGCCAAAGCAGGAGCGATGCCCTTTCATACCTGGGTTCCGGATGCAGCGGAAAATGCTCCAACACCTGTTGCTGCGTATCTTCCAGCCTCACTCGACAAACTACTCGGAATTTATTTCCTGACCCGGATAACTCTTGATGTATTTGTGATGACACCGACCATGAATACAATCCTTATGGCTCTGGGAAGTATTACTATCATTGCAGCTGTAATGATGGCACTTATTCAGCACGATCTGAAACGTCTGTTAGGGTATCATGCAGTCAGCCAGGTGGGATATATGGTTCTTGGAATAGGTACAGGTAATCCGATAGGGATTGCAGGTGCGCTTTTTCACATGTTCAACCATGCTATCTACAAGTCCTGTCTGTTTCTGGCAGGTGGTGCAGCTGAAAGAAAGGCAGGCACGAGTAATCTCGCGAAGATGGGGGGGCTGGTAAAGTCAATACCTCTTGTATTTGTTACATTCCTTATAGCTTCTCTGGCAATCTCAGGAGTGCCTCCTATGAATGGGTTTGCATCGAAATGGCTTGTATACCAGGGAGTTATTGAATCAGGCGGCTCATTATGGGTTCTCTGGCTTATCGTAGCAATGTTTGGAAGTGCTCTTACTCTTGCGAGTTTCATGAAATTGATACATGCCGTTTTCCTTGGTCAGCCTTCAGAGGGAGTGAAAAAGATTCTTTCCAAAGAGAAGAAGGGAACGGGACTCTTAATGGGAATACCTCTTGTGGTACTTTCCATGCTCTGTATCGTTCTTGGGGTATTTGCCTGGAAGATACCGTTCGGAGAGTACTTCAGCCCTGAAATAAGTGGACAGGTGAATTATCTTGGCATATGGCAGTCCGGGCTTGCCACACTGATGATAATAGCCGGGATGGTGATTGGATCCCTGATATACCTTGCAGGCACGATGAAGAAGGCAAGAATTGTGGCTCCTTTCATAGGTGGCGAAAAATTTGAGAAAAATCCTGATATGCGAGTATCCGGTGTTGATTTCTACAAGACCGTTAAGGACATCGGTATTCTTAAGTTTATATACAGACTTGCCGAGAAGAAGCTGTTCGACCTGTACGAAGTGTCAATGAAAATTGTTGCCGGATTTGGCATAGTTTTATCTTTCATGCATAATGGCATACTTTCCAGATATTTTCTCTGGTTTGTCGTTGGGCTTGTGGTATTGTGCATAATGCTGATCTGATTGGGTTTGGAATATGATTGAATTATACGTACTTCTGGGTTTGATGATCGCTGGAGCGATAATAGCGATAGAGGTGAAGAACCTTCTGTCAGCTGTTGTGGCTGTAGGTATCGTGGGGCTTGGACTATCTGTCATTTTCCTTTTACTGAAGGCACCGGATGTGGCAATTACACAGATTGTGGTTGAAATTGCAGCTGTAATACTTCTCATAAGGGCAACGCTTCATAGAGAAATTGCCTTGAAATCATGTGGAAGCAGGCCCTTCGGAGCTCTTATGGGGATTATATTCCTCGGCCTTGCTGTTATCGCAGCATTTGCAACGTTCAGCAGCGGCCTTTCTCCATTTGGAGAACCTTTGATGACTGTCTCGAGTTTCTATCCCATGAATGCCATCTCCGGAACAGGGGCTACTAATGTTGTAACCTCTGTAATTCTTGACTATCGAGCCTACGATACTCTTGGAGAGGCTACAGTGCTTTTTACCGCCGTAATTGGTGTACTGACCGTTATGCGAAGCGTTGGTAAGAAAAAAGAGGAAGATTTGCAGGAGAACAATGAGTAAAGAACATGAACATGGAATGACTGTCATTGTAAAAACGGTAACAAGGCTTACCGTTGGTCTGATATTCCTATACGGGATTTACATCATTCTGCACGGGCATCTTACGCCCGGTGGAGGATTCGCCGGCGGGGTTATCATAGCACTCTCTTTCATGAACCTTGACCTGGCCTTCGGCGGCAGCGTTTCCGCGAAGGTATTCTCGAAGGGAAGCACCGGTGTTGTCGAGGCGCTGGGGGCTGTCATGTTCCTTGCTCTGGCTCTCATTGGACTGAGATATGGAGGGTTTTTTGATAACTTCCTCCATCCGGATGGAGACCCTGGACAGCTTGTAAGTGCCGGTATAATACCCCTTGAGAACATTGCCATCAGCCTGAAGGTTGGTGCCGGTCTGTTCGGTATTTTCCTTACTTTGATAGTACTGCAGAAATTTGAATCGGAGAAGAAGTAATGAACGCGTATATGCCCTATGTCCTCTGCACTGTACTCTTCTGTATCGGTATCTACGCAATACTCTCGAAAAAGAATATCATCAAGATCATACTGGGAGTCGTGATAGCGGAGTACGCTGTAAACCTTTTTCTTGTTCTTGTGGCCTACAAGGCAGGAGGAAGAGCAGCGATATTCTCAGAGACAGAGGTTATTTATCCCGAATCAATGGTCGATCCGCTTCCACATGCTCTTGTTCTTACATCCATAGTGATTGGGCTCGCGACAACAGCTTTTCTTATTGCTTTGGCCATACGACTGTACGGTAAATACGGAACCTTTGATGTAACCAGAATGCGGGAGCTAAGAGGATGATAAGTGAAAATATAATACCTCTTTTTGTAGCGATCCCGCTTGCAGGGGCTTTCCTGACTGTTCTTTTTAAGAGAATAAAGGGAATTCCCGATACTCTTGGCGTTATGGCTTCTGCAGGAGCATTCGCTCTTTCCATCCTGTTTGTTCTGAAGATGGAAATTGGTCAGAGGATAATCTACAACGTTGGTAACTGGGGCGGATTCCAGGAGGTACTGGGAAAAATAGTTGGCATTCAGCTGGTTGTTGATGGATTAACAACTTTTATGCTGGTAACGGTCAACCTGATAGCGTTTCTTGTGGCTGTATACTCTATCAGTTACATGACCAGATATACCGAGAAATGGCAGTTCTATTCTCTATTCCTTCTTATGCTTGCTGGAATGAATGGCGTCCTGATTACAGGTGATATGTTCAATCTCTTTGTTTTCGTTGAGATAGCTTCCCTGGCAAGTTATGCACTGGTAGCGTTCGGCACCGAAAAACGGGAACTTGAAGCCTCATTCAAATACGCTGTTATGGGTGGTATAGCTTCGCTTCTGATACTGTTGGGAGTGATCTTCCTCTACAGCAATACAGGCACGCTTAACATGGGAAACATGGCAAAGATCCTGGACAGTTCTGAGGAGCCCGTTCTGATATATCTGGTATTCGGTCTTTTCCTTGCGGGATTTGGTCTCAAGGCAGCGATAATTCCATTTCATGCGTGGCTTCCCGATGCTCATCCATCTGCTCCCGCTCCTATTTCCGCAATGCTTTCCGGAGTTCTCATCAAAGCGCTGGGAGTCTATACACTCGTACGAGTATTCTACTGTGTATTCGGTTTCCCTGAGCAGGTATCCTCCATTTTTATGACTCTGGGAGCACTCTCAATGATCATTGCTGTACTTCTCGCTCTCAAGCAGTGGGACATGAAACGTCTGCTCGCGTATCATTCGATCAGTCAGATTGGTTATATCATACTCGGGTTTGGTATTGGATCGCATCTGGGCATAATGGGTGGCCTTCTGCATTTATTCAACCACTCGGTATTCAAATCTCTTCTTTTCCTCAATGCCGGATCACTGGAGTATGCTACCGGAACCAGGAATCTCAAGGAAATGGGTGGTTTGACCAAACAAATGCCTGTTACCAGTTGGACAACACTGTCAGCCTCTATGTCGATTTCGGGTGTACCACCTTTTGCAGGATTCTGGAGCAAACTTATCATTATTCTGGCATGCATTGAGAGAGGATTATGGTTCTATGCGATAATTGCTGTACTCGCAAGTATTCTTACTCTTGCATCCTTCATGAAAGTAACAAGGTATGCTTTCCTGGGAGATATTCGGAAAAAGCTCAGAAATGTTGTCGAAGTTCCCGTTCCTATGCGGATTGTGATGATCATTCTTGCGATTATGTGCATATTTGGTGGGGTTCTTTTACTACCCGGAGTTCGGCAGGGGTTCCTGGACCAGGCTGTTGAAGTTCTTTCCGGTGTGAGAGGGGTGTAGTAGGAATTATGAAGAGCCGAATTATCATGTTCGTAGTAGCCTTCGTAGTATGGTGCATCCTTTGCTGGATACCGGATATACAACAACTGATTGCAGGGGCGGTTGTATCTCTGATCGTTGCCGCCGTTATGGGCTCGATGTTCGTCACAAGGCCGCATATGTTCTTCAATCCGATTCGGATATTCTATTTCCTGTTCTGGTACATTCCCGTATTCATCTGGGAGCTTATAAAGGCCAATTTCGATGTCGCGTATCGTGTCATTCATCCCTCAATGCCGATAAAGCCAGGTATAGTAAGGCTCAAAACAGAGCTGAAATCTGACACAGGACTGACTTTCCTGGCAAATTCAATAACACTGACCCCAGGCACGCTTACAGTCGACATAGATCAGGATAACGGTATTCTATACATTCACTGGATTAACGTTGTGGGCTCCGATCCGGAAACAACGTTCCGGGAGATAGGAAGCCGATTTGAACCGATGCTTAAGAAGATTTTCGAAGAAGATGTGGTAAAATAATGAAGTTAGCGAGATGGATTGCAGGCACAGTAGTACTGCTGGCGGTTTTTGTCCTTATTATTGTGCTTCCATTCAAGAGTATCTTTTTTGAGCAGGATACAGGACATATCGGCTTTGCAGGCAGAATGATCTACATACTGATACTCTCCTCGATCATGGTTCTGTTCAGGATTCTCAGAGGGCCGTCGGCCGCTGACAGGATCGTTGCCATTGATATTTTCGGTATACTGATCGTCGGCCTCTGCGCAGTACTCAGTATAGCTACGGGCCGTTCATGGTACATTGACATCGGTATCGCCTGGGGGCTTCAGAGCTTCATCGGCACACTGGCTCTTGCCAAGTATCTGGAGGGAAGAAGCTTCGATGATTGATATAATAGGAATGATATTTGTTGGAGTAGGAGTAGCTTTTGATGTCCTTGGCTGCCTTGGCCTTGTAAGACTTCCGGATGTTTACAACAGGCTTCAGGCCGCCACCAAGTGCGTAACACTGGGAACATGCAGCATTTTGTTCGGAACGTTCCTTATATCGGGCGGATTTACATCAACAGGTTTCAAGGCTCTTTTAGCAATTGTTTTCATTGTTCTAACATCACCAGTGTCGGCACACGCGGTTTCGCGCGGTGCGCACAGGGCCGGGCTCAAACTCTGGGATAAGAGCGTGATAGACAGTTATGCGGAAGACAAAGAAGGAGAAAAATAGAATAGCGGATTGCGGAAGCGATTCGTTACGGATGGAAATATGAAATACCCTAAGCTCAGAGAACTCGCAGAAGCGATTAAAGCGGTTATCAAGGGGCCTTACACAACGAAGTTTCCGGCGGAACCCTTTACACCCCACCCCAATTTCAGGGGACAGCCGGTTTTCGACCAGGATAAGTGTCTGGGATGTCTGGCCTGCGAGGAAGCATGCCCTTCCACTGCCATATCACATGAGGATATTCTTGAGGGGGAAGGAACTCCGAAAAGGGTGATGATTCACCATACGGATGACTGCATTTTCTGCGGTGTCTGTGTTGATGCATGTATAAAAGAAACCGGTGACACCGGAATAGTCCAGACTAACGAATGGGAACTCTCCTATTTTGACCGAAGCAAAGCTTTTGAAACCATAGAGAAGGAACTGCAGCTCTGTGAGGTGTGCGGAGCTGTAATCGCTACTAAGGATCATCTGGTCTGGATTGCGGAAAAGCTTGGCGAACTGTCTTTCTCCAACCCTACTCTTTACCTTTCACGGCTTCGGGAACTGGGACTTGCCGATGACAACATTCAGTCTGTGCTTGAGGACAGGGGTCGTTCCGACAGGGTGAAGATCCTCTGCGCCGAATGCAGGCGCAAAACCACCTTCTATAAGGGTCGGACTTAACTTACGACACTTGCAAAATCTCTTTTCATTAATTAAAATGTATATAGGATTAAATTAATATCTGTATTTATTGAAAATCGGAATAATATGAAGAATGACCAATTGCAGATTCTCAAAGACAGACTAACTTCTCTGCTGAAGGGCAAGGTTGTTTACATGGGTATCGGCAATATCCTCAGGGGGGATGACGGTATCGGTCCCGAACTGGTGACCAGACTGTCTGAAAAGGGTCTGCATACTGTCGATGCTGGAACGGTTCCGGAAAACCATATACGTTCGGTCGCAAGGCTTGATCCTGATACGGTGATTATAGTTGACGCTGTTCACCTGGACAGAGAACCAGGAGCTGTCGAACTGCTTGACAGGAACGATATAAAGGGTAGTACGGGTTTTACAACACATTCGCTATCACCGACGCTGGTCATGGAAAGGCTGGAGGAGGAAACGGGAACCAAAGTATTTCTGCTTGCCATTCAGCCTGAGAGTATCAGATTCGGCGCTCCTTTATCTCCCGCAGTCGCCAATCTCCTGGAAGTATTGCCAGATCTGCTGCCCCCGGAGTAGTAACTTCATCGACTTTTGCTGTACGAAGGTCAGCTTTTTATGGATTGGTACAATGTGAGTACTGAAGCATCAGGCAGAAGACAGAAATCAGGAAGTTCCTCAGGGGGAGAGATAGTAGTCGTATTTCTGTTTATTGCCGTTGTTGTTTCCATATTCCTTCTGATCAGCACTTTCGGGGTTCAACTTGTTGATGATGGCTACTACTATCTGCAAATCGCTCGAAACATAGCAAGTGGCAACGGTTTCACCTTTGACGGATTAAATCCAACGAACGGATTTCATCCATTATGGCAGCTTATGCTTGTCCCAATATTCCTGATGACCCAGAGCAGAGATCTTGCTGCTGCGGCTGTAACCATGCTACAGACCCTGCTTTTTGCAGCAAGCGGTTTTATGCTTTACAGGATCCTGATTGAGAATACGAAGAAGATCCACCTTTCAATCGCCGGTGCTGTCTTCTGGCTTTTCAATTTCTGGTTCTGGAGCAAGGGAGCCCTTTCCGGGATGGAGACAGGGCTTCTGACCTTATGTTACGGGACAAGTCTTCTTCTCTTTTCCCGCTCACTTCGCGGATCGTGCAGCATGTGGCTGCTTTCCATTTCTCTTATCGCAACCTGCATGGCCAGACTTGATTCACTTGCTCTTGTAATGGGGATCTGTCTCATCTTCCTCCTTCTCAGAAGGTATCGTGATGCCGCTCGAACAGGGCTTCCGGTTATGATTTATCTGATACTCTATATGCTAACCAATAAGCTGGTCTTCGGGGGAATGTTTCCAGTATCGGGATATATTAAATCTGCTACAGGCACTGAATTATTAAGTCAGTTGTTTGAAACTGGAAATTTAAGATTCTTCCAGCATGGAGTAACGAATTTCGTCAGTTATGCTACACTTGGAGGACGTTTTCCTCTTTTTGCAGCCCTTGCGGCTATCGCTGGAGTTGCCTGGGCGGTGGTGTGGTTTATCAGAACCACAACTACTCCGATCAGAGAAGTAGTAGCGGTTTGCTGCATTTATACGGCAATTCTTCTGTTCTATTACTCCTTCATGTACGATTCGCTTCTGGATATCTATACCTATTACTGGTTTCCGGCGATATATAGTGTAATAATCTCATTTGTTCTTCTGCTATCACGAATGAGGCACAGGCTGCTCAGATCGGGTATTACACTGATACTTTTCACCGGACTTATCGGTTTCAATATTGTGTATGCATATGATCGTCTTCAGAGTTATTCATTCGTGATGCCTGATTCCCTCAGGCCTGAGCGCAATGCTGTGAATTTTCTGAACACACTTGATGATGGGACAGTAGTCGGCTCCTGGGATGCCGGATATGTCGGTTACTACTGCAGACATCGGGTCGTGAATCTGGACGGCCTTGTCAACAGCTACGAATTTCAGGTTATTCTACATGATCAGGGACTGGAAAAATACCTTGATTTGCAGAACATTACATGTATTGCAAACATCGATCATTTCACAGGCAAGAGGGATCTGATGGAACGTATGGCCGGATGGTACCTTGCTTTTGAGGATTCGAGCGTATTTCCCAATCCTGTTTCAGTCTTCTCTGTGTCGGTGAGTGAGAGGCGGTACGCGTCCCGTAGATCCAGAATATTTTTTGTATACCGCAGATTAAATTCTATTCATACTGAAAACTGATTATCAACGAAACTGCAGAATTCTTCCAAACCTTCTCCGGTTTTCGCCGAGACGGTGAAAACCTCAACGTTTGGACTGAGGCTTCTGCACTCATCAATTGCGCGATCTACGTTGAAATTAATGTATGGGATAAGATCCGTCTTTTTAATCAGAAAAACGTTGACACTGCTGAAAAGACTGGGGTACTGGAGGGATTGTGAAACCCTAAGGTTATTAGTTCACTTGACAACGCCTGATAAGACTATTAAAAATTAGTAGAAGTAAAAATAAAATTACCTGCTTGGCTATAGGAACTAATCCGCAGGGTTGTAGTTCTTCCTTAGGGAGATGGTTGAGATGAGATACAAATCGATATTCAAAGCGGCTTATCTGATAATTCCGTTCTGTGTCACCTCAAGTACATCTGCTGAGATATTTGAAGAGGTTCATGATTATGACGTTGATGGCTGCGATATTGAATCTGCCGATTTCAACAACGATGGTCTTGAGGATTTCGCGGTAGTTGAATATATCGCTGGTGACTACTATTATGAGGTATTCCTTTCCAATGGAGATTGCAGTTTTGCACGCCAGAACTCCGTTTTTGTTGATACTTCTGAGGTTAGTCAGCTGTTAACAGGAGATTTTAACGAAGATGCCAGCGAGGACTTTTTGTTCATGAGTCTGAACAACACCTGGCTATATTTTGGGGACGGAACCGGGAGTTTCACCCTGGATGATACATTTCCATGGTCATTATGCAAAGGCTGTATTGGAGATATTAACAATGATGGACATCTTGATATAGTTGGAATCCCGATAGACTCATGGACTTGGTATGAGGCTTATGGTGATTCAGTTGTTGTAATGCTTGGAGATGGTACGGGTGATTTTACTAAGGGCTGGGTATATGAGGATTATCATCTCAGTTCCTGTCAGCTTGCTTATTTTGGTGATCCTGATACTGATACAATCCTTGATATGTGTGTGCCGTATTGTGAAGGTTTCCTGGTGTTCCAGGGAGTGGGAAACGGGACTTTCTCCGATCCGGAATATTATGCGCCATCTTATTGTTATGAATATATGTTATACAGCACCTCTGGTGATTTTGATGAGGACGGTTACATTGACATTGCTGTCTCGATGGGAGATGCAGGTATGTCCAGTCCATCCACATTTGTGTTCCTGAATCAGCAGGACAGCACATTTGTGCAGGTACCTGATTACGAAGGGTATTTTCATGGCGCTTGTGGAGAAAAAATCGCCACCGCAGACCTCGATCTCGATGGTCATCTTGATCTTTCTGTTGCAGGTATGTGTGCAGGATCGATCGCTGGTTACGGTAATGGGTTTTTTAATCTTAATGAACGTCTATCTATTAATCCCGGGGTGAATTTTGTATTCATTGATATGGACCTTGATGGAGACCTGGATCTTGCTGATAGATTGGGATATATTTACAGAAACACCACCATCAACCTTGGCTGCGAGGGACATGAATCAGGTCCAATATATGACCTGGTTCTTGATGTTTTGCCCAATTCCTTCTATGCGTTCGTCAGTATTCAAGTGTCAGGATTTTCCGATGTTGGTGGGAATATTCAGATATTCGATCTGTCCGGCAGGCTGGTTGCAGAGCTTGAACCTGTTTCCGGCAAAGGGGAAGCTGTTTTTCAGTGGAATGGAGTATCATCTTCCGGTTCTGAACTTCCTTCCGGTATTTATACAGCAAGGCTGTATTTTGGAAACACTGTAACCGCTACCACGTTGCTGAAACTTAAATAGTAAGCTTCTGGGAACATATTGGACTATTGAACGTTACGTCAAAAGCCCATCACAGGAACTTCAAAACCAGATTATCGAGAAAACCATGCACAGTTCCTAACTGAAACTGGATTCCACAAATTCGCAGAATTCCTCCATGCCTTCACCGGTTCTTGCTGAAACGGTGAAAACCTCAACATCCGGACTGAGGCTTCTGCACTCCTTAATTGTTATATCCACATCAAAATCAAGATGAGGGATAAGATCCATTTTGTTTATCAACAGTACATTGATAGTGCTGAAAAGGCTTGGGTACTTGAGTATCTTATCGTCACCTTCGGGAACAGACAAAAGACCAATTCGCATATCTTCACCGAGGTCGTAACCGCTTGGGCAGATTAGGTTGCCTACATTCTCAATAGCCAGTAATTCAAGTTCTTCCGAGCTAAGGTCCATGTGATCAAGGGCGTGCTTTACAGCGTGAGCGTCAAGATGGCAGGCTCCTCCGGTTTCGATCTGCCAGGCCTGGCATCCGGCCTTCTCAATTCGCTCAGCGTCCCTTCTGGTCTGCACATCGCCTTCTATTACAGCCATTCTTTGGCCGAAGAAACGTGCCATGGATTCAAGCACTGTGGTTTTGCCCGCTCCGGGAGAGCTTATGAGATTCAATGTGTAAATACCTTTTTCACCGAGGAGTTTCCGGTTTTCAGCAGCGAAGCGGTCGTTCTTGTTCATTACCGGTGTTGCTATGTTTACTATCTTTTCAGATGCGTCATCACACATATCAGTTTTCTCCTTCATCAATTTCTACGCTGTCCACAGTAAATTCCCTTCCAGAGAGTATCTTCCTGCTGATCGACCCGCACTCCGGGCAGCCCTGGTAGAAATCCCTTGCCTGATATTCTGTACCGCACTCGAGACAGATAAGCTTTGCTTCGGTAAGGTTTATCACCAGCTCCGGTTCTCCGAATCCTTCCATTTTAGCAATCTCCGTGAAACAGAACTTCAGGGATTCGGGGGAGATTCCCGAGAGGGGGCCGATAGTTACATTGACCCGGTCCAGTGGTACTTTTCTGCCAAGAACGTTGCCGATTATTCTGGTCATGTCATGTGCCAGAGACAGTTCATGCATCGAAAATCCGCCGTTCAAACAATAGGAAACCTGTGTGGTAAAAAAGCATTCAGAGTGGTAGAATATAACCTGTATTTCGTATGTCAATAACAGGTAATTCTATCCCGGAAGATTAGAGATGCAGCGTTTGCGGCTTGAAATAAAAGGAGCGGTTCAGGGAGTGGGTTTCAGGCCCTTCGTATACCGTCTTGCCCTCCGATTCAACCTTCCAGGCTGGGTGTCCAACACCTCAATGGGGGTAGTGGTAGAGGTGGAGGGAGATATTGATGTTCTCCGGCGATTCACTGAAGCGATATTGAAGGAAAAACCACCAGTATCCATACTGCAGGATATCTACAGTGAGTATCTTGAACCGGCTGGATACACGAATTTCGAAATACGAAGGAGCACCGGTGGAAGTAAGGAGGCGTTCGTACTTCCGGATCTGGCAACCTGTGGGGAATGTACCCTTGAGATACTTGCCCCGGATAACAGACGCTACCGGTATCCTTTCACGAACTGCACGAATTGCGGCCCCAGGTATTCGATTATCAATTCCATTCCGTACGACAGGCCTTCAACCACTATGTCCGGATTCAGTATGTGCAGTGAATGCAGGGAGGAGTACGAGAATCCGCTTGACAGAAGATTCCATGCTCAGCCCAATGCATGCCCTGAATGCGGCCCTCACCTGGAGCTGTGGGATTCCTCCGGCATAGTTATAGCAGAGCGGGACGATGCCCTCAGAAGAACCGCGGCGGAGATACTCGAAGGTAGAATAGTGGCGGTGAAGGGACTTGGCGGTTTTCATCTCATGACTGTTGCAAATTCTGATGAAGCTGTTCGAACACTCCGTTCCCGCAAGGGAAGGAAGATGAAGCCCCTGGCTATGATGTTTCCATCATTTTCAGCGATTTCAGAAGTATGCCGGGTATCAGCGGCTGAAAGAGATATTCTTGAATCATCCAGCTCACCGATAGTTCTTCTGAAAAAGCTCGATCATGAAAGTGAAGCAGTACATATATCGGAGCTGGTTTCTCCTTCCAATCCTGAATACGGAATAATGCTGCCATATACCCCTCTTCATATTCTTCTCATGATGGAGATAGGAGAACCTGTAATCGCCACAAGCGGAAACCTCAGTGATGAACCAATCTGTACCGATGAAAGGGAAGCCCTTGAGAGGTTGTCAGGCATTGCGGATCTTTTTCTTGTTCATAACCGTCCCATAGCCCGGCATGTCGATGATTCTGTAGTAAGGATTTTCAATGACAGTGAAATGATACTGCGAAGGGCCCGGGGCTACGCACCGCTGCCTTTGAGCATGGAGGAAGAGGAGTCTGCATCAGTTTTAGCCACAGGAGGGTATCTGAAGAATACACTGGCCCTGTCAATCGGAAGGAACGTTTTTACCAGTCAGCACATAGGAGATCTGGAGACACCACAGGCCATAAAGGCTTTCGGTGAAGTCTGGAGCAGTATAGAAGCTCTGTACAATGCCCATCCCGATATTATCGCTTTCGATATGCATCCGGACTATATCTCATCTGTACGAGCAAGGGAATCACAGCTCAGAGGCATTCCGGTTCAGCATCACATTGCACATGTATTTTCGTGTATGCTGGACCGTGGAATCGTACCTCCTCTGCTTGGCGTCTCCTGGGATGGAACCGGTTACGGTTCGGATGGCACCGTTTGGGGTGGTGAGTTCTTCCATATTGCAGACGGAACTGTGAAAAGGATAGCTCACCTGAGACGGTTTCCGCTGCCAGGCGGAGACAGTGCTGCACGGGAACCAAGAAGATCAGCCCTTGGCCTTCTTTCAAAACTCTACGATGATCCGGTTAAATACCTTCCGGCAGGTACATTTTCCATAGAAGAGAGTGATATTATTAAACAGATGCTGGCATCGAGGCTGAATTCCCCCCTTACTTCCAGTGCTGGCAGACTGTTCGATGCGGTTGCGTCGATCCTCGATCTTTATCAGACTATTGAGTTCGAGGGGCAGGCAGCGATGGCTCTTGAGCACGCGATAGGAGGTATCGAGACTGAGGAATCCTATTCTGTTGAGATGATTCAGATTGCTGGAGAACCCGTCATAATCGACTGGGCTCCCCTTGTTAAAGGTGTTATCATGGATGCTGCAGAAGGGATCAGCAACGGTATCATATCGGCTAAATTCCACAATACGCTTGCTGTGGGAATTGCTGCGGTAGCGCAAAGGGTTGGAGAGAAGAAGGTTGTTCTCAGCGGAGGTTGTTTTCAGAATATCTATCTTCTCGGAAGGGTTTCGAATATGCTGGAAAATCTTGGTTATGAACCGGTTATTCACAGAAGCCTTCCCCCCAACGATGGAGGCATCGCGCCGGGTCAGGTAATGGCAGCTTTATTTTCAGAATCGAAGAAATGATGGGAGTATACTGATGTGCCTGGGAGTTCCCGGAAAGATCGAGAAGATATCGGGAAATGATGACCCGGTTTTCGTTACCGGCATGGTAAATTTCGGAGGTGTGCTGAGAGAAGTCTGCCTTGCAGGAATCAGAGACGCAAAGGTCGGTGACTGGGTGATTGTCCATGCTGGTTTTGCTCTTAACAAGCTCAAAGAAGAAGAGGCTTTTGAAGTTTTCGATTACCTCAGGCAGATATCCGAATTCGGCCGTAACGAGCTTGGGGATGATAAAGACACTTCAAGGCATACAGAAAAGGCAGACACAGGTTGAAGTACGTATCCGAATACCGCGACAGGGACACAGCCCTTAAGTATGCTGATCTTATAAAACAGCTTGTAACAAGAAAATGGAGCATAATGGAAGTATGCGGCGGACAGACCCATACTATTGTGAAGTACGGTATCGATCAGCTTCTGCCTGATACCGTGACTCTTATCCACGGTCCCGGCTGTCCCGTTTGCGTAACTCCTGTTGAGCTGATCAATCAGGCAGTAGAGATCGCCGGCTTTGAAAATGTTATCTTCTGCTCATTCGGTGATATGCTTCGGGTTCCAGGCAGCACTGATGATCTTCTTGGAGCCAAAGCATCGGGGGGAGATGTCCGAATTGTATACTCTCCGATTGACGCAGTGCGGATAGCTGCCGGTAATCCGGAAAGAGAGGTGGTCTTCTTCGCTGTGGGTTTCGAGACTACCGCTCCGGTAACCGCCGCCGCGGTCCTTCAGGCTGAACGTCTCGGACTTGATAACTTCACGATGCTTGTTTCTCATGTTCTGGTTCCTCCAGCGATCGAAACTATTCTTTCCAGCCCTGACTGCGCTGTTCAGGGTTTTCTCGCAGCAGGGCATGTATGCGCCATAATGGGTTATATCGAATATGAACCTATTGCTGAGAAGTATTCTGTTCCAATTGTCGTTACAGGTTTTGAACCCCTTGATATTTTTGAAGGTGTTTACATGTGTCTGCAGCAGCTTGAGCAGGGCAGGACGGAAGTTGAGAATCAATATTTGCGGGCCGTTTCCAGGGAAGGTAATCTGACTGCTGTCGAACTTATGCGAAGTGTTTTCGAAGTAACAGACCGGAAATGGCGGGGAATCGGGAAAATCCCCGGCAGCGGATTCAGGCTCAGAGACAAATTTTCGAAGTTCGATGCCGGAAGGAAGTTCAAGGTAAGCAGCCATGAAGTCGAGGAATCGGAGATTTGTATTTCCGGAGAAGTCCTGAGAGGAAATAAGAAACCATATGAATGCGCTGCTTTCGGAGCGGAATGTACACCGGAGCATCCTCTTGGAGCACCGATGGTCTCCTCAGAGGGAGCCTGTGCCGCATACTATCGCTACAGATATGTAAGGAAAAACGATGAGTGATCGCAATATTTCGCAAATGACATGTCCCATTCCGCTTGACGACTACCCGGAGGTTACCATGGCTCATGGTGGGGGGGGAAGACTGATGAACGATCTTATCGACAGGGTCATACTGAAGGCTTTCTCCAATCCCATTCTTGATACCAGACACGATGGCGCAGTACTTGCGACAGAGGGGGGAAAACTGGCCTTCGCAACGGATTCACATGTTATTACGCCTCTATTCTTTCCCGGAGGTGATATAGGCACTCTTTCCATATACGGAACCGTTAACGATCTTGCCATGTGCGGAGCCCGTCCCAGATGGCTCAGCGCGAGTTTCATCATCGAAGAAGGTTTTTCCATGGAAACCCTCTGGAGGGTTGTCGTCTCGATGGCTGAAGCGTCGAAAAAAACTGGCATTTCAATAGTCACAGGCGATACAAAAGTTGTGGACAGGGGTAAAGGTGACGGAATTTACATCAATACCGCGGGAATAGGCATCATCCCCCCGGGTATCGAAATTGCACCTTCAAAGATAAGGGAAGGAGATGCGGTGGTTCTCAGCGGTGATATTGGCAGGCACGGTATCGCCGTACTGGCTGTTCGCGAAGGGATACAGCTGGAAAGCGGAATCCGCAGCGATCTGGCGCCGCTTGACTCCATGGTCGGAGACCTGCTGGATGCGGATCTGAATGTACACTGCATGAGGGATCTTACGAGGGGAGGTCTTGCCAGCGGACTTAACGAGATAGCATCCATGACCGACTGTTCGATCAGAATAGAAGAGAATCTTATCCCGGTTCACGATGAAGTTCAGGGTGCCTGTGAGATACTGGGCTTTGACCCGATATACGTAGCTAACGAGGGCAAATTTATTACGATTCTTCCTTCGCGTTACGCAGATCGTGCCGTTGAAATACTAAGAGATCACGAAGAAGGTTCTCAGGCGGCAATAATCGGTTACGTTGAAAAATCTTCCTACGCTGATGTATTGATGACCAGCAGTATAGGATCAGAGAGAATTGTCGATATGATGAGCGGTGAGCAACTGCCCAGGATCTGCTGATAGCTGAGTTAACACTAGTTAACAACTAGTTTATTTGGGAATGTACCCCTCCAGCGGAACCTTTTTCTTTGAAACCTTAAAGCCTGGTCTGAGTAAGGGGCCATCACTGGTTGGACAGCTGTGAAGAAGGATGCCGAATGTACTGCCCTTACCGGGTTCACTGATAACGTAAACTTTTCCACCATGCATATCGATAATCCTTTTCACTATCGAGAGTCCGAGGCCTATTCCGCTGACTTTCTGGCCTTCGACGTCGTTATCCTTGATTCTGACGAATTCCTTGAAGAGTTTTTTCTGATTCTCCTCGGAAATACCTATGCCATCGTCCACAACTTCCACAGATACCACGCAATCACCAATTGCTTTGCTTCGAACAATGATATTCCCGTTGTCGGGAGTGTATTTGATAGCGTTAGTCACAAGATTTGTGATTACTTCGCGGATGAGCCGTTCAACCCCTCCGGCGGTGGACAGATTATCTCCAAGGTTACACGTAAGCTTATGTTTGCTGACGTGCGCCAGATCCTGATTTATCCTGACGACATCATTGATAAGCTCGTTAAGGTTTATTTCAGTGGCCTCCTTCCTGATTTGCGAAGGATCCTCCAGCTGGGCGAAAAGCTGAAAATCGCGAAGGAAGGATGCTGCTTCATCGAGCCTTGCGTGCATTCTGTTTATCAGATGTTCCTGCTTATCCGTAATAGAATTCCCAAGGAGGGTCTGAAGGCTGTGCAGCAGCATGGTTGTAGCGGAAACAGGGGATTTCATATCATGTATTGCAATATGCAGGAAAGCCTTTCTGAGTTTAGCGAATTCCCTGAGTGAGGAATTGGTTTTTCGAACTCTATCCTCCCGATCCCGCAATGCCCTGTGCGTTTTCAGCAGTTCGTTACTCAGCTCTCCGATGACGAAGGCAACGATAAGAAAGGATAAGACACGAATAAGATCAGCCCACAATGGGCTTACAGAGCTGGAAAAGATGCTGAAACCAAGCACATCCATCCCAAGTATTATAGCAACATAAATAGCTTTTCTGCCCCACCAGAAAGCGGCGAATATGATGGGTATATAGGCGAAATGGGAGTATCCGATTCCCTCATGACGATCAAGATGGAAATATATACTGAGAAGTATGAAAGCAATAACGAGAACGCAAATAATAACGAATCTGTTGGTGGGACTTGGAATACTATCCTTGATTATTCCCTGATTCAATGATCTGTTTTTATCTTCAGTCATATCCTGTCCATTTAAAATATCGGTTTTTACAGCAAGATAAGATAGTCCGTAACGGGTGTAATTGTCCAGTTAAAGAATTTTCCACAAAGCAACCGAATCTTCGCCGCAGATAACGTTTCTGTCGCTGCCGAACCCCATTAGGAATTCCAGTGAATCCCCTGCTTCTGATATAAAATTTGAATACTGGCCGGGAAAGGCAAGAAGGTAGTCCGCTCTGACCGAAATCCATTGCCATTCTTTCCTTTCGGGTCCCGGAAGTCTTTCAGCTGTAACCAGGCCGTCAAGATCCAGTATATCCATACCGGTTATCCACTTTACAGCTCCGATATCTGCCGCTGCCACAGTTTGTTCAACCGATGCAATGCTGGAAAGGTATCGGGCAGGTCGGACATCTATTGAGAAGACATCATAGGAAGCGTCCGCTCTTCTTCCTGCAAAGATAATCAAGCCCGGCAGCATGGAAACCGCAAGGATAAAGGCGTTCAATCTCCTCCGTTTCAATCCCCTGAGCCAGTATCCTGTAGCAAGTACCATTGCCGTAAGTGTAGGGATGTAGTACCGCAACTGGAAGAAACTGTTAGGCTGCAGGTAAAAGGATACAGCGAAAAGCAGCAGTGGAATAAGTGCCATTGATGCTGCGCGACGCCTTTTTTTCCTGATTTTGAACAGTCCCGCAATTGCAGCAGCTGTCGTAAAAAGCAGAAGGGGCGAAGTAATCAAAAGACCTTTCAGTAAACCGGGTAGTCCGGAAATAGCTGAGGTGAACCATGATACGGGTTGTTTCGCATAGAATGTTGAAGGCAGAAGAAGTCCCGTTGAATGGATGTTCCACAGCATCCAGAGAAGAGCTGCGATTAGTGAAGGTGCCACCAGGCGGACGATGTTTCCTGGAGTCCTGTTTTTCATGGAAACAATGATGGGTATGGAAAGAACTGCCAGTTCTGGCCTGACAAGAAAGGCTCCAGCAAGAATAAACGATGCGGAAGTGGTTCCACAGCCATCCCTTATGCATCTCCATATAGCTATTACGGCAAGGCATGAAAGGGCTGTTTCCATCCCGCTGGATGCATGAAAAAGGAAAGGACCCGTCATCAGAAGAAGTATACCTGTAACGGGAGGCAATAGAAGAAGAGCTGCGCCTGCCGCAAGCAATGAAAAACCCATCAGTACAATCGGGGCTCCGGTGGTTCCGAAAATAGAGGCCAGTGCTGAAGGAAGAAGCCATATAGGGCTTGTGAATCCTGATGATGGTTCGGCACTGTTGAAACAGAGAGGATCTGCGGAAAAGAGACTTTGTCCGTATACCAGGTGTATATAAGTATCATCCATTGGCGGAATGCTGATATTGCATTTGAACAGTACAAATAGCAGAATTACGGCTGCTGACAGTAAAAGCGGGAGAGTGAAAGAAACAGAATTCTTTTTTTTCATAGGCTTTTTCATACCGATTCTATCACCACTGCGGGGCTTCCCGTCAAGTGCGAAAAGTATCTTCGTACAGTGGACACAGCCCCTTCCTCGTGTTAAGGTTAAGCCGTGTGTTTTTGCAGGTTATTTATTTATCCGGGGGACAGCTTACTTGAGTATAATCGGGGTCGGCATAGACATAGTTGACATTGATGTTTTCAGAAGCCGACTTGATGACGGAATGGTTAACGAACTGTTCCTTCCCGGAGAAATTGAATACTGTTCATCCAGAGCTCGCCCATGGGAAAGTTACGCGGCAAGATTCGCTGCTAAAGAAGCTTCCTTCAAGGCACTTGGAGTTGGGCTTTCTCACGGATTACGCTGGAAAGATGTCGAGATAATCAAAGAAATATCCGGTGCGGTTTCCGTTCATCTGATTGGTAAAGCACTGGAACGGGCAAGGATTAAACAGGTAAAGCAGGTGTACCTTTCCATCAGCCATTCAGGTGAGAACGCAATAGCAGTTGTCACCATGGAGGGCTGACAGAGAACCGCATGATTGGAGGAGACCACTTGAGTAATATTGGATCCTATAAAGAAAGAAAAGATAACTTCAACTGGGATATTGCAAAAGACATTCTTGACTGGAAAGACGGAGAACTGCTGAATATTGGAGCTATCTGTTCGGATAGGATTTGCAACAGAGGTGACGGAGAGAAAACAGCCCTTATATGGGAAGGTTTCGGAGATAAGAGCGCAAAGTACACTTTCAATGAGCTCAGAGTTTATTCAAACGCATTCGCAAAGTTTCTGAAGGAACAGGGGATTGAACCCGGAGACAGGGTCTGCATCTTCATGGACAAGATCCCGAGTCTCTATTTTTCTTTTCTTGGTATTCTCAAACTGGGCGCAATTGCGCAGCCGCTTTTCTCGGCATTCGGCGATGAATCCCTTGAAGTAAGACTTGCCAGTGCAGAAACAAAAGCGATACTCACAACGCGCAAACATGTGAGGAAAGTACGGAAAATAAAGGACAGACTGCCGGCTCTGAAGAAGATAATAGTTGTGGAGGGCAATCCTGATAAACTGAAGGAAGGCGAAATATTCTTCGATGTGGAGAACAGCCCCAGGGTAGAGGAATTCGATGTTTTCCATTCCGGACCGGAAACACCTTCTGTTCTTCATTACACTTCCGGAACAACAGGACAGCCGAAAGGTGCTCTTCATGTTCACAATTCCGTCTGGGGACAGGCCCTTACAGCCAGCTGGGTGCTTGACCTTCAGTATAATGACATCTACTGGTGTACAGCGGATCCCGGATGGGTTACAGGGACCAGCTACGGTATTATCGGACCCTGGGCTCTGGGTGCTACACAGTGTGTTCTGGACTCCGGGTTTACATCCTCAAGATGGTATAAATTCATACAGGACAATAAAATATCCGTATGGTACTCTGCTCCTACCGCCATAAGGGCACTTATGAAAGACGGTAATGAGCTTGTAGGAAATTTCGATCATTCATCTCTCCGTCATCTTGCATCAGTTGGTGAACCGCTTAACGCCGAGGCAGTCATATGGAGCGGGGAAGTATTCGACGGCCTGAAATTCCATGATACCTTCTGGCAGACGGAAACCGGCGCGATGATGATAACCAACTTTCCCGGAATGGAGATACGGCCGGGCTCAATGGGTATGCCTTTTCCCGGTATAGAAGCAGCTGTACTTGACCTCGCCACCCATGTACCCATCGATGAACCTGGAAAGGTGGGATTGATAGCCTTCCGTCCCGGATGGCCGTCAATGTTCAGGGAATACTGGAAAAAGCCGGACATATACAGAAGCAAGTTCGCAGGGGCTTCCGAGGATGCCATGCCGGATGAACTCAGAAACAATCCCGAACTCTGGTACGTTTCAGGCGACAGGGCGAGTATCGACAAGGATGGATACTACTGGTTCGTGGGCAGAGACGATGATGTAATTAATACTGGAGGACATCTTGTTGGCCCCTTTGAGATAGAGTCAGCCCTTGTTGAGCATGAAGCCATAGCTGAGGCTGCCGCAGTGGGTAAACCGGACGAAGTGAACATGGAGGTTGTAAAGGCGTTCGTTACATTGAAACCGGGCTACGAGCCTTCGGATGACCTTGAACTG
>JAUVLV010000038.1 GCA_030600545.1 Candidatus Aegiribacteria sp.
AGTCCTCCTGTTTCCAGTTGCTTTCTCTACTTCAGACTGAACAATGCTCCCCCTTCGCTCCAGTTCCATTACAGAACCTTCATCACTACTACGGGTTGCTCCGCCCCTGTGCTCTGCATCGGTACTCTCATACTAATGGGGCCTCCACTTGTATTTCTCCCTTTACATCAGAGCGACAGGTTCCCATGTTCCACACAAAAGCCTGTATCAAGTTCGCGCCACCTTCATGCCGGAGGCCGTCTAACCAGTAAACAGGTTCCCGTCAGACTTATCCCGGAGTAACGACTACCCTCCGGTTTTGACCCCATTCCTACGCTTTCGACACCTCATCAGCGGTTCACTTGCGTTCGCCTCCTTGAAACTCACCTGACAGAATCAAGTTCTGCCTTTTCCGTAACGCTCACCACCCCGGCTCTTTACCGACGCAGCTTACGGTGGTTTGAAGCCTCCTCCTGTAAAGCGGCTCCGAGGGGCCTTCCCTCATCTTCTATGCAGCATAGTAATGCCAATGTTACTTCATTAACACTTCCTTTCATGGCACACACTGGTATGTGAACCTTGTGCAGACTACGTTCCTTGGAAAAACGATGTTCCTGAAATAGAGGTTGGTTGAGAATACTCTAATTCGGCTTCAGAGAGCAGGTGCATCCTCATGTGGTGTTCCCGGAGCTTGTTCGTTGCTTGTTTTGTTGACCTGGGTGGTTTCGGTAAGTATGGTTAATTTCAGGCAGAAATCAGAGGCTTATTGGGACAATGGGCTGCTGTGCGAGCAGATCACGGAATTGAGGAAAATCCATTGTCCTATTGATAAAGAAACGAGCTTCAGTAATTCTTGTACAGGTTATTCTGGATGTTATGGAGTTTAATAGGAGGAAAGAATGAATTTCGGAATACTCCTTGCATCAATCCTGATATCCACAACTAATCTTACGATCACAGAACCTGTTGACGGAGAGACCTATGACGGTGACTGGCTTACTGTCAGGGCCATTGTGGAAAACGAGAACGAGATAGCTGATTCTGTACACTACTCCCTCAACAGCCAGCCGGTGATCCGGATCCCCCGGCTGAACACAGACTGGTATACCTACATGCAGAACGACGTGCATCATGGCTACTCTGAGTCGCCTGCCCCAACTGACAACACAATACTCTGGACGGCACCGGTTACAGGAGATACTCACGAGTTCTGCAGCCCTGTAATTGTGAACGGTGTGGTGTACTTCGTTTCAGATGAACAGTCTATTGCATTTGCACTGGACGCTGCCACAGGTGACATTATCTGGCAGTATGATGTAGTGAATCATGTGGATGATGCTGTTACATGGTACGAGGAAAAAGTATATGTGGCAGCTGATTCAGCCTGGTGCCTTGATGCACTTACCGGAGAAAAGATTTGGGCTTTCAAGCCTTCGTCTTACTACAAGATGAATGGAACTCCTTCACTTGGGAATGGAGTGGCTTACTTCAGTTTTGCGCCCAACTCCAGCTCCCTGGAAGTCCACGCTTTGGACGCCGAGAACGGTGAACAGATCTGGTTCACCGAGATTCCCTTCTACTCTACAGGCTGTTTAACCCTTCATGGTAACAAGCTCTATGTTCCTACTTCCTCTGGGAAACTATATGCGTTGGATATCAGTGACGGAGCCATCATCTGGGAGAATTCCGACTCACCCACAGGTTACTGGGATTCATCACCTGTTGTTGTTGATAATGTGATCTACATTTGCGGTTATGATGGAGTAACCAGAGGTATTGATTGTGAAACAGGAACCACTATTTGGGAGACAGGCATCACACCAGGTGTGCACTACATAGCCGCTACCCCTGCTTATGGTTACGGAAGGCTGTATTTTGCTGATCAGGTTGATTCCTTCCACTGTCTTGATGCACTTACCGGTAATCCCATCTGGTCAGTTCCAGGAGTTCAGCACGGATCCTCCGGAATAGCAGATGGAATAGTGTTTTACGGAGAAGGGGCTGACAGAGACTATGGGAAAGTTGTCGCTTTATCCTGTGAATCAGGGGGGGAGATCTGGTCTTACCAGACCGGAGGAGCAGAGATCTTGTCTAGTCCTGCCATCACAGACGGCGTTGTGTACATTGCAGGTATGGATTGGAATCTCTACGCCTTCGGCACCGGTTTTAAGTACACCTACCTTGATGATCTCTATGCTCAGGTGGGGGCAAACGAGCTTATTGTAACATCTTTTGATGGAGGTACGCCTGTCGCCGCTGATACAATCAACTTCACAGTTACCGGAACAGGGGTCACCCTGGAACCTTCTCGCCGGTTTGGTCTTTGCACCAGCCCGAATCCTTTCTACTCCTCTGCATCCATTTCATTCGAGCTTTCAGAGCCGGGCTTTACGTCAATTGAAGTGTATGACCTTTCCGGTAGAATTGTTTCTACTCTTGAGAATTCCCAACTTCCCACTGGAGAACATTCTATTCAATGGGACGGAAAAAATCAGACCGGAGATCCTGTATCAGCAGGTTTATACTTATGCAGAATTCAGTCCGGTGGGATTTCTGAAACAACTGGCTTGTGTCTGTTGAGATAAGAAGCCAGAAAACAAGCCTTAGATCTTCGTTTACAAGCCCCTTCCTGTATGAGATATCGTACTCTTCATCATCGGTGAAAGCCCTGAACTGAAGCCACCCTGGCACCAGGGAATCAGCCGATGTGTTCTCCCCCTATTCACTGTTCATATTCTCTAAAGTATTGGCATAATTTCTCTCTGTTCTTCGGTATCTTCCTCAACTGGTTTGTATGAATTCACTAAATCGGAATAACTTGCATCCTTAAAACGTAATTATCATGTTTGTAAGAGATTGATTCACAGTTTTGACGATTTGTACTGTTATTATCAGGAAAGGGCGCAAATGGCCAATATAAATCGAATGCTGTTTTTGTTTTCCTTGCCGATGCTTGTTATCTCATGCGGCTCAGATTCGGAGGTTTCAGATCAGTCCATCGCTAACACACTTCCCGAATATCAGTTAACTGCTGCTGATTCATTCGGTGTCGAGTTTGGTGACTCGATCAGCATGATTGGAAGTATTAACGGATTTTGTTACCATAATAATGGTTCAATCCTGATACTTGACCGCTGTGCGATGAGGGTAAGAGTAATCTCGGATGATGGAGAGGTAACCTGCTGGGGGAGGTCCGGTGAGGGACCGGGGGAGTTTCTCTTCCCCTACGGTATTTGTGTCATGCAGGACGGAAGGGTACTTGTTTCTGATTCCCAAAAACGGGAGGTGATGGAGTTTAATGTATCCGGTAATTATTCTGGAAGTTACATAATCGAATCGGAAGAGAGTGTCCCGGTGTATTTTTACCCGGTGGACTCAAACTCAATTGTTGGTACTAGAATGGACACTGAATTTCTTGAGGACCAGATTCTTTGCTCGTATTACGTTGGAAGATTCGATTCCGATGTTGATCCTACAGTGAAGTATGCGGAGATAGTATCCGATATTTCCTCCCCTGACTTCTACACTGAAATGGAATTGATTGATTTCTATGCGGATCAGAACGGTAGGGTTTATTTAGTCTCAGACAATAGTGAATACAACATCAAGGTTTTATCTGCAGGTGGATCTGTCGAATATGAGATAATTCAGGATGTTGAGAGGTTACCGAAATCCGGGGAGCAGATTCAGCTGGAAATCGATGAGTTTGAAGAATTTGCTTTGAATTACCAGATTAATCTGAATGATTATAAACCAAATCCATACTTTCAGCTTTTTTCCCTGATTGGAGTTGATTCGGAACAGAATCTCTGGGTACAGAGATTTGATTCGGAGAATGGGTTCATTTTTGATGTATTTGATACCTACGGGAATCTCGTGTTTACTGTTTCAGTGCCGGGTTTTTCCAGTGACATTGAAATGATGTTTCGGGTAGATCGAAACGGAATTCTTGGATCAGCTGCTGAACCGTACCCCAGGGTATATTCATTCATCTTGAACAGAGAGTAGATCTTTGCTGTAAATAATACAACCCGCATCTATCACACCTTCTGTATTTAGCTGTTTGAATCGATAATTTCGATCAGTTTTGATAGCTTTTCCAGTTTCTGAGGATTTCAGGACATAATTCCGCTTCAGAATGCTCGATGATAAGACAGACAGACGAGAATGTCGCTGGACGTGTGCCACGAAAGGAAGTGCTGAGGTTTTTTTCATGAAGATTAAAAGAGTCCGGTTATGTTACCGTCAGCATCGATATCCATTCGAGTGGCAGCGGGTTCGTCAGGCAATCCGGGCATGCGCATAATATCTCCTGTTATGGGGACAAGGTAACCCGCTCCGGCTGATATCTCTATTTCCCGCACCGTTACAATGAAGTCCTTCGGTCTGCCAAGCAGTCTCGGATTATCCGAGAGCGACTTCTGAGTTTTGGCGATGCATACGGGAAGTTTGTCATAACCCTTCTTTTGAATGGTTCGAAGATCTTTTCTGGCGAGTTTAGTGTAATCTATGTGTTCAGCCCCGTATATTTCCTTCGCCACTATTTCAATTTTCTCCTTAACGCCCAGATTCCAGTCGTAGAGCGGTTTGAAGGTTTTACTGCAGTCCCTTGCATTCTCAATCACTAGAGAAGCTACTTCCTCCATCCCGATGCCACCGTCGAGGAATCCGTCTCCAACCGCGGCGGATTCACCCATTTCAGAACAGCGATCCAGAATCACCTGCAGTTCTTCATCGGTATCGCCCTGGAATCTGTTAACACATACCACACTGGGAAGACCGAATTTGTCTATATTCTCAAGATGCTTTTCCAGGTTGGGAAGCCCGGCTGCAACCGCATCCGGATTCGGAATTTTCAGATCCTTTTTCTTCACACCCCCGTGCATTTTCAGGGCGCGGGACGTTACGACCAGCACAACGAGGCTCGGGCAGAGGTTACCGTATGGACATGTAATGTCGAAAAATTTCTCCGCTCCCAGATCAAAGCCGAACCCGGCCTCGGTTATTGCCCAGTCGGAGAAAGCAACGGACATCTGCGTCGCGAGTATTGAATTGCAGCCATGTGCGATATTGGCGAATGGGCCACAATGCACAAACGCCGGATTGCCTTCCAAAGTCTGAACAAGGTTCGGTTTTATGGCATCTTTCAGGAGCATTGCTATTGCGCCCGAAATATTCATTTCCTTTGCTGTAATCTCCTGCATGTCATATGTGAGACCTATGAAGATTCTGTCTACTTTTCTTTTAAGATCTTCCAAATCCTCCGAAAGAGACAGGATAGCCATTATCTCGCTGGCAGCGGTTATATCGAATCCGGATTCCCTCGGAACGCCCTGGGTTCTGCCCCCAAGCCCTATGATCACATCCCTGAGAGATCTGTCGTTCATGTCGATTACCCGTTTGAAACTGATGGTTCTGGGGTCCAGTCGGGATGGATTTCCCTTGTGAAGGTAGTTGTCTATCGTTGCGGCAAGGAGATTATTGGCTGATGTAATTGCGTGGAGATCCCCGGTGAAATGAAGGTTGATGTCTTCCATCGGTATAATTTGCGAATGACCGCCTCCCGCAGCACCGCCCTTTATTCCGAATATAGGACCGAGAGAGGGTTCACGTATGGCGCAGCTGGCCGATTCTCCCAGCCTGGCCAGCCCCTGCGTAAGGCCTATCGTCATGGTGGTCTTGCCCTCTCCAGCGGGAGTGGGCGTAATGGCGGATACCAGAACCAGTTTCCCGAATCCTTTCCGCTTCTTCTTCAGAGTATCGAGATGAACTTTCGCCTTATCCTGACCGTAGAGATCAAGGTCTTCCTCTGAAAGCCCCAGCTTTTCCGCAATTTCAACAATAGGACGCGGGGTGACTTTTCGCGCTATTTCGATATCAGTCGGGAATGAATTCACTTCTCTCCTCCGTATTCAGAACTCGTTAGAGCTGGTTTTCTCCTGAGGTTCTATTTCCATTCGTTCTACTGCAGGTTCTACAACTTCCTCCAGTGTTCCACCATGCGGCAGGCCAAAGCCTTTCAGGGGGTAGACTCTGTAGACCGTACGCTCGTTCTTCTTTCCGGATACAATACAGAAAGATTCACCGGAACTCTTCGCTCTGGCAGCAGCTTCACTCCTTGCAGCATCAAGACCTTCATGCATCAATGCAATCCTTCCATTCCGGTATGAGCAGTATTACGGACTGAACGGTTTTTAGCAACTCGAACCCATCCTCCCGCATCACAGCGTACGGTTCAGTACCCAGGAAGTTCATGTAAAGCAATTTTTCCTGAATCTCTACTTCACCAGCACCATTCGCCTGCTCTCGGAAGTACCGCTCCCTGATCTCAGCTGACAGAAATAAATCCCCGAACCTACAGACTGGCCATTTTCATCGGTTCCGTCCCATGAAACACTGTGCTCTCCCCCGGGAATCGCTGAATTCACAAGGTTTTTCACTGTCCGCCCGTTGATGTTGTAGATAACAAGTTCCGTGTTACCCATGGAATCTTCTGTGGAGAAGGAAATCGTGGTATTAGAACCGAAAGGATTTGGGAAATTCTGATTCAATCGCGCAGAAGCACCTGTTGTTTCTTCTTCAATAGAGGTAGAGGAAAACTCTTCAATGAATACGGGATTTTCGCTCAGCTAGATCTGGACCGAACCGCCTGCGACAGAAAGTGTATCGATATAGAAAGCTGAGTACAGTGTATCGTAAGGCACGGCATTGGTAACGATGACATATTCGCTGCTGATATCGTTCAGAATGAATTCAATTGTATCGCCGGGTGTGTATCCGGGATCATCGAAGTAATCATACCATGCCACATAGATGCCGGTGTCGTTTTTTATGAAGCTGTAGCAGTAAACATTCTCAACTTCTGTATCGATGGTCTGGATATTTGCCCAGTTGCTTCCTTCCAGTATTTCAGTCATTTTCAAGTAGGTAAAGTAACCAAGCTTTTTAATTCCAGGACCTAAATCGTAAGGTCCCCAACCATCGTAGATAAGGCCTGTGAAATCGAAATAGCCGCCATCGTACTTGAATCCCTCCATGAGACCAAAAGCAGAAAATATCTTTTATTGGGACGAATGGGCTGCTTTGTGAGCAGATCACGGAATTGAGGAAAATCCATTGTCCTAAGGTTCTGACCCGGAATCAATTTTATCTGATGCGGGAACCCTGAAATTTGGAAATTCCCGCCAATTCGTATAATACCAGTATAAAGAATCCTGAAACTGTAACCTTTAATGAATAGAGAGGCAGCAATGAAGAACAACTATCAGTTGATTGCTATATTTATCGTTCTTGTTTCAATTGTAACGATAAATTCAGGATGCGGTACAGATGTTGATTCTGATATCCCTGCAGATATTTCAGTTTCAGTAACAGTGGATACACTCAAAATTGCTATCACCGATACCATAGGGGTTGAAATGGGTGACAGCTCTTACGTTTTCGGTATGCTGATTGAAGTCGCACACGGAGCCGGTGGAGAAATCATCGCGCTGGATATGAACAGGGCAAGCCTTTCTACCTACTCCCCCGATGGTGAATTCATCGGTTCAATCGGTTCACCAGGCCCCGGACCCGGAGAATTTCTTATACCCATTAATTTTGCTGTAATGACAGATGGAGGGTTTGCGGTTTCCGATGCCATTGCCCGGAACATTTCCTTCTTCGATGCAGAGGGCACTTTCCAGAGAGTTCTTGATGATTTCTTCCCGACTCCGCCCCTCTCCATAGAGGGTTGCCCTGATGGAGGTTTTGTCGGGCAGAGCATGTCAATGATTTTGACCGGAGAAACTATGGATGCATCATTACAGCTGTGCAAGTACACCGATAGCACCGAAGCCGATGTGATTTACTTCTCCAGGCCGATGGAAATGGATTTCTCTGGCGGGAATCAGGCTCAGAGTCAGCGAGGTCCGGAGTTCGATTTCGCAGTGGGACCCGACGGAAGCGTCTTCGTAGCCGAGTTATCCGACACACTTTTTGCAGTAAACGGCTACTCCCCGGATGGAGAGGAATTCCTCACCCTCAAGGAAGAAATGCAGAGAACCCCACTTACTCAGGAGGAGATCGATGCCGGATCACTCAACCTGTCCATCATGATAGTTAATGGAGAAGCTTCAGCCGATATGGACAGAACCGAAAATATACACCCATGGAGGAACGTGATCGCCTCAATCGGTGTAGACGCAGAGAAGAGAATATGGGTTGAAATGGCATGCACGGATACGCCGGTATTCAGAGTATATGATTATTACGGCACTCTTCTCTTCGTGGCTGTGACGGATGTTGAATTCACTGCCGTCACAAGACCTTCGTTTATAATAGACGCGGGTGGAATACTGGCCTGTGACAGAGACCCCATGGATTATCCGAAGATCTACTTATTCCAGCTTCTGGAGAACTAGAATGACAATCCTGATAACGCTGCTTGTATTGTCGATCTCCGTTACTCAGCTGGCTACACCCGTGAACATTGACCCCAGTGATCCCACTGCAGGTGATTTCCTGGATCTTGATCTTTCAGAATACTACCTGATAGCTGAGGAAGCATACAGAAACGGCCATTACAACCTGGCCATCAGGTATTATCTTGCATCCCTGAGAAGAAACATCGATAACGAAATCGCAATTTACAATGTTGCCTGCTGTTACGCCCTGATGGGTGAAGTGGAGCTTGTTTCCCTCTACCTCCAGAGAGCGGTGATCGCCGGGTATCATGACATCGGTTTTATGAACGCGGATCCTGACTTCGATACCATCCGGAATGATCCTCTTTTTGTCAGCACTATGCAGCATATCTCAGCAGCGCTGGGTGAAGCCCCTGAGTATAGAGATGACCGGTACCTGTTTTATGCCGAGGCAGCCTTCCGCTGCCTCCTGCGTTTTCCTGAGGACTACGACCCGGCGCGGGAATATCCTCTTGTTGTGGGTCTTCACGGTTACGGTGATTCTCCGGAGAATTTCGTAAGGCTCTGGGGGTACTTCGATGAACCTGATTTCATCTACGCCTGTCCCAGGGGACCTTACCCCTTCACGGAGAACAATGTTACCGCCTACTCCTGGTTCAAGCAGTACGAAGAGGAAAACGATATCCTGGAACTTGATCTGCTTTCCACCGAGTACGTGATCTCACTTATTGATGACCTTAAGGAAAGGCACCTGATATCAGATGTTTTCCTTTTCGGCTTCTCTCAGGGATGCTCTCTGACCTGGATGACAGGTCTTACGCATCCAGAGGAATTCACAGGATTGATAGGGTTTGCCGGAAGACTGGACACTACATTTGTCGGCAGCTCCAGCTGGGGTGATCCGACCGGACTTAACGCATTTGTTGCTAATGGTACCATGGATCAGTCCGTTGATGTCGAAGAAGGAATGGCTACAGTTGAGATCTTTGAAAACCTGGGGATTGAAACGGTTTTCAGTTCCTGGGAAGGGGAACATATGGTTAACAGGCCTGTACTCCTTCAAGCTCAGGAATGGATGGAAACGCTCCGCTGAACGTACAAGCGCTTTATGATACTTCTCAGGGAAAGATGCTGGTACTCTGATATCAATTTTCAGCTTCTGGAACAGCCTCGTTTCAGGATCCCGCTCGGTAGTCTGATACAGCTTGATACCTTCGGAAGGAAGGTCATGATGCTGGCAGAATGAAAGCACATAGATACCCGCGCAGGATTCAGCACTCCTTGTTCTTTCTCATGATATCCTGCCGGTAATATCCCGTTCGTGTGTCTTATATTGAAATCTCCTTCACTCTACCCACCAGGCCGCATTTCAGTCTTACCTTAATACCATGAGGATGCCGGGAGATTTTGTCAGAATGTCTATTACGATTCCTTCGGTGAGTTCACCGGAATCTTGATTTACCTTGGTTACGAAACCTTCCAGAGATCGCCTGCTGCTCCTGCTCTCTCTCTGTTGGCTGAAAGGAAATTCAAGTACTCCATCATTGCGGCCACCGCCGTGTTGAATACAAAGGAATTCACACTTTCCGTAACCTTCTTCACTGTTCTGGCCGTGAAACCAACAGAACTGGAAACTGATGCATCTGAAGAAGTCCGTTCATCATGCTTCTGCCGCAGAAGACAGCTGTGGGCTGTGCTTCTCAAGAAAGTCTGGGACATCGATGCTTTGAAATGTCCGAAGTGCGGAGGACAATATAGGTTGGTTGAGAATACTCGAATTCGGCTTCAGAGGGAGTGTGTACCTTCATACCGTGTTCCCGGTGCGTATTTGTCAGCAACGATGTTTGACCGGGGATTTCCGGGATTTCCCGGGAACCACGACCTTCGGGATATGCTGGTTTCTCAGGCGGTATGATCGGTTTCAGGAAGGAATCGGAGGCTTATTGGGAAAAATATGCTGTTTCGGGAAAATTCCCAGAACGGTTTGAAATCAAAATTCCTATTGCTAGGTTCAATCCCTACTGACAATCCGCCAGTCAGGTTCTCCATCGTAAAATGAGTTTTCCGTCAGTTCGATTATCCGTGGTGATCCACTTCCAAGTCCCTGAATAAGAATTATCTCCGATCCGGCATCACCCTCGGGCGCTGTCTGAGCTATGTACCAGCCGGATTCCCAATCAAGTGGGTTCAGTGACACATTGAATAGGTCAAGTTCCCCGGCAGGAATACTGTCAACAACAACTTTATGCACGACATCGTAGTATGCATAGAAGAAATCGCTCTCGTTTACACAGGGAATGAACAGCAAACTGTCCGATGCAGACCGCAAAGGACCTGTAATTCCATCGTATTGGAAATTGAACGATCTGGTTGCAAGAGCGCCGTGAAAGTAACCTAAAACATTGAAGAGTGTACTTCCCTCTTCCCATCTTCTCCTTGCGTAAACGGTCCCGAATTGGCTGTTGTAACAAGGGTACCTGTAATCACCGGGCTCAAGGCTAGTGCGATCGATCGTATCCATATATTGATTGTACAAATAGATGCTCCATATACTATCAAGTCCTAAATCAACCTGATCTCCATAGAAAAATGCAATCCTGTCCAGATCCGAGGTGCCGAAAGAACTGAAGAAGTAATTGTATGAGGATCCCCTCCATCCGAGATCGAATTCCTCATCGGGATTATAAGTCAATCGCTGCAGTGTTCCTGTCGGCTCGCCATTGGAATCGAGGTTCATCATATAGACATCCGGCTGGCCGCTTCTGTCACTGACGAATATGAGCCTTCTTCCATCTTCTGACAGAGCGGGACGGTGATCGCATGCCCGATTCGAAGTGAGTCTGTTAACATTTTCCGTCTCTATGTCAAGAAGATAAATGTCACTATTGCCGTTTCTGTTACTGGTGAATGCCACACATCCCTGTGGGTCCGGACTGGTCCCGGAAGATTCATCGACACCATTTGAACCCCAGCTGTCAATCAGCCATCTATTCTGCTCTTTCACCAGTGTAAAATGGTATTCTGAACTTTGTTCGAGAAAGCTGTATTCGCTTGTTACGTAGGCATGATCTTCAACCACAGAAACATCACTTATACGATATTCAGTACCTGAGAAAAGCCAGAGAACGCTTTCTATTTCATCCCTCTGTTCGTCGGTAGTGGAACTTCGCAGAGACCTTGTCAGATAATTCTGCATCCTGTTGAAGTTTCCACCTTTCATCGCGTTCATATATCCCTCTACTACCATGCCGGGAGTCATCTGCCGGATATCCGAAATACTGTTTGTTCTTGTATCAACATAAACCCGGAAATCGAACTTCGGGATAGCCCAACCATGATCCATTGAAACGATCCATTCGTTGAAATCATCCGAGCATTCGAATCCGGCCAGGGAAGGTATGATATTGGGTGAAGCTGTAACATCGAAGAAAATCCCGTTGTCGAATGAACCCGGAACACCTTTAATACTGTAATTGTAGTACCTGTCCTCCGGCAGGATCATCCAGGAACTGCCACCATGGTACAGGACAATATCGTGTGAACGACCCTCCGCACTGGTACAGTATGAATAGTTTATCCAGGACATGCTCTCAATATCACCGCTCATGTACTTATCTGTATTGGAGGTTGAACTTCCCACACTCTCTATAAGCAGATAGTCCCCCTCGATCCAGTCCGTGCAGTTCCATATACCGGTATCCGTTGTGCGGTATTTTTCGCCGGTTTCCATATCAACTACAGAAACAGCTCCTCTGCATGAACAGGTGCCGTCCGCTCCAACCGCATAGTACCTTCCCGATGGGCTGATCTGGCTTGTAAGCGCGATGTTGACACATTCGTCGTAAGTAAGACCCCATTTGCCTTTAAATACGTAAGTAGAAAGTTCCTGATCCTCAAGAAATGCAATAGTGACACCATGCCGCCTGTAAATGATCTCATCTTCATCTGGATTCTGCAAGAGCTCGGCTTCTTCATTGGTTATGCCGGGTATGCTGAATGCCGAGGAGTAAGGCTGAGTAATACTAACATCAAGCTGGTAAGAATCTGGAATCGGAGGAATATCTCCGGGTACCCCCGCATACTGAGCCCCAGCGGGAGACACAGAAATAAATACTGCCAGGATAGTCAGTGAAAATATGTTTCTCCTCAACGAAGTTTTCATGATTAGTCCCTTCTTACATCCGGTCCTTGAGAATCATTCTGACTGTTCACTCCTGTCCATACTAACCTGAACACAAATTGAATCTACATGTCAGCACGATTTGTTCAAATACCCTGGAACAAACAAGCTCTTCTTCTATATTGATATTTGTATGGTTTTATGCAATATGGAGGCATTATGAGACGTTCCAGATAATGCGCTTCAGTGAGACAGCAAGCAGCATGTCTTCCCATCTTCTGCCGAATTCAGACGAAAACGTTCGAACAGGTCTTGATTACATCAATGCCATGTCTGGCGGTGGTGGAACGATGATGATCGAGGGCATCAAAGCCGCAATTGGTTATCCTGAGGATCCTGAAAGAATTCGATTCGTACTGTTCCTGACCGATGGATACATAGGCAATGAAACCCAGATAATGGGTGAACTCCGGAATACACTTGGAAACAATATCAGACTTTTCAGTGCAGGCGTTGGATCAAGTCCAAATAGATATCTGATAGATGGATTGGCGGAAGAAGGAAGAGGGCAAGCCTTCTATGTCGGATTGCATGATGATCCATCTGAGGCTGTATCAGCCATATACAACAAGATCAACAATCCATACATCATGGACTTTGAAATAGACTGGGGGGATTTCGAGGTTTACGATGTTTATCCTTCAGGCATTCAGGATATCTATCCCGGGACCCCGCTTTTTATTGTAGGCAAATACAGTGATTCAGGTAGAGAGACTATAAAGCTTACGGGATTCGTTGCAATGAACAGCTGGAGTCAGAATGTAAGCATTACTCTTCCTGAAGGCCCGGTATCAAACGAAGCAATAGCAATCTTATGGGCAAGAGAGAAAATACATGAATTGAACAGACAGCTGCTCTCATCCGAATATCCTGATCCGATCGTAACGGTAATAACCGCAACCGCCCTGGAATACCAGATTCTCAGTGCCTTCACATCTTTTGTAGCTGTAAGCAAGGAAGCCAGAACTGACTCGACAGATAATCCTTTAATGGTTCAGATACCAGTCAATATGCCTGACGGGGTTTCATACGAAGGTGTTTTCGGAACAGGCACCCCGCCTCAGGGGACTTCACCAGTCCAGTACGGTTCCGGTGGAGGTTCTGGTATGCAGCCTGCCTCTGTAGGATCAACAACGATAACCGTAACTGATGCAAGAGGTATTATAATGGGTAGCCTCTCTTCCCTTTCTCCAAATGTCACTACGGCGTATATCCATCCCTATCTGGGGCTGACAAGCTATCAGCTGAGCCTATCTCTTCATGAGCTGAAAGAAGATATGTTGATTGAATTCCTGGAAGTACTGAGAACCTGCAATACCGCAAGAGATCCTTTCCCGGAAGGTATCATTTCATTCAACGTCACATTCAATGCTGATGGAGATGCAGAGATTGTTGAAATAGCATCCAACGAAACCGGAAGTGATGAGCTGGCTGAGAATGCTGCAGAAGTGCTAACTGGCATGAGCATACCGGAACCTCCCGAAGGCGCAGGTACAATAATGATAACCCTGCAGTTCGACCTGGGGGTTTGATAATCAAAGTATCAGTAAACGAAGATCAGGTTTGTATTGAAGTTAATATTTGGCAAACTTAAACTCTGAATTGATGGTACTCTGTGAAAACACTCTTGATCCTCTTCGCGATCATGGCAACCGCACAGGCAGCAGATGTGCAGTTCTACGAGAACAGACCCTACTCGCAGAAGGAAGTAAGTCTCCTTAACTGGTTTTAACTCTGTATCCTCCACAACGAGATATATGCTATGCATGGCTACGTATTCTCAACAGAATGGATTACTGAATACTTCCAGAGCCAGGACTGGTATTCTCCTGGACCGACCGTCCCCCTGTACCGAACTGGTACGACATCTTTACCAGCGTCCAGCCGCAACTGGGTGTCCATCCGGTTTTACTCGGAGCAGGACCTTCTCCCTTACGATATCTAAACGCAAAAACCGCAAGGCTAAATGCCCTGCGGGATTCTCTCTGGCTGGCCACACTACACAATATTCGAATATCCTTGAGAACGATGGAAAAGTGTGTACCCAATTCACCAAGACCGCCGAATACCAGGTTCTCTTGAATCTGTGCAAGGAATTTTGAAGTATTTTGAACCGACATCTATTTACTTAAAATGCACTTATGAGAAAACAGCCTTTATAAAGCCCCAGGTTGAAGTCTCCTTTGAACCACTTACATCCGATTGATCCTTCCAGTTCCAAATAAACGAAACACACAGTAGTGCATATAGGTGCCCCTGTTAATGGTGTAGAGTCAGTATTGTTAATCAGATAAGTAGTCTTTGTAAGTGTCGCAAGTTACGTCCGACCCCAAAAACGACCTCCCCACCTCTTTCGATCCCCATGTCGCTCCAGTAAAAATGACTCCGACGGATCTTCACACGTTCCGGGGGTTTCAGATCGGGAGCAATCTCAACCGAGGGGAGTATATCCCCTTCGGCTATGCCGCATGTATAGCGAAAATTTCTGTCAGGTGGTGTTTCATGGGGATTACTTCTGATGCTCATCCTGACTTTGCCATGATGTGCGGCAATAAGGTAGGCAATAAGTGGATCAGAATTCTTCTGTGCCAGATACCATAGGGCCGATGCAAGCTCATGTCTGAAAAATGGTCGTTCCTGAATTCCAGTTCCGGTTTTGATATAGCATGATTTCTTACCTTCCCGGGTTGCTGACTTGGCAAGAATTTCCGCTTCTGGATTATCAGTATTTCCCAGCATGTTCTGGAAAGCCTCATGAGCTTTTCCAGCGTCATGCCAGAGAGATGCGGAGCTGTGTCAAACAGCTGCAGAATGTCCCTTTTTCTTGGTATATGGAAGACTTCTAACTCTGGATTATATTGCACTCGGGCAAGGCTTTCGGGACTGACATTTTCAAGTTTTCTTAGCAACTCCGAAGCTCTTTTTAGACTATCAGTTGTATAAGGCAATGAATTGCTTTCCAACTTATTCTCGGGTTGTTCAGCGACTAAATTAATCCAGAACACTTCACCTTCGGAATATTCCCCGTACCGGTTGCATCTTCCAAACCGCTGAACCATAGATGACCATGGCGCAAGCTCAGTTATCAGTGTTCTTGCAGAAACATCAACTCCAGCTTCAAGGACCTGTGTTGTAATGATGATTCGATCAGGTTTTAAGATTTCGGAAAGAAGAGAATCCGTTTTCTGCCTGTCATTTTTCCTGAATCTTGAGTGCAACAGCGAAAGAGCCGGACTGTTTTCAGTTTTACTGAGGAGCTTTCTGAGGAATATAAAAACCTCTTGAGCTCGGCTAACCCTGTTTAGCATGACTATGGTCAGAGTATCAGATAATCAGCATGCCCGGCAATCAGTCAGTCAGTCTGGAATTGGATATGACAACCTCTCCCCCAGGCTGGCACACAGGAGGACTGGAATCAATTGCGGAAACAATCCTGGAAAATACCATCGGCAACTGAATAAGGTAATTCCTGTAAATCAATAGAAAGTAAAAGCTGCATTGATTTACTTGACCTTACAAAACAGTATCAATTAACCTATGTTTGTGTTGTTGATAATCGGCAATTAATATTTACACATTGAAATAAGTAATATTATGATTAAGTTTAACAATATTCATTTAAGCTACAATGGTAAAGAGGTAATCCATAACCTTTCTTTTGAGATAAAGCAGGGAGAAAAGGCTGCTATTTCAGGAAAATCAGGTTCGGGAAAGAGTTCTCTTTTTTCTATGCTTTTAGGGTTCATCGAACCTGGTGAAGGACAAATTACTTTCGATGGAGTGCCTGTTGATGCAAAGAGCGCATGGGATATTCGCAAGAGAACCGCTTACATCGATCAGGACGTAAGCATAGGTTCCGGCAGAATTCCTGACATACTTGATTATGTTTCAGGATTAAAATCGAATGCGCATTTGGATTATACCAATAAGAAATTCAATGACCTTCTGGAATATTTTGAGTTAAACAGCGATCTGATCGGTAAGAATGTCGAAGACTTATCCGGCGGCGAAAGGCAACGTTTAGCCATTGTTATTTCTGTTTTGCTTGAAAGGAATATTTTCCTCCTGGATGAGGTTACCTCTGCTCTTGACATACATCTCAAAAAAAAAGTAGTGGATTATTTTGTGAGAAAAGAAGATTGGACCTGTCTGGTGATTTCTCACGATCCCGTATGGATCGACAATCCTTCTGTTAAGGTTCTGAAGCTGGAGGAGAGAGAATGGAAACAGTAGATATCAGCGTATTTTCGCTGGGACTCACATTTCTGCTGTTAGCCATACCTGTTGCTTTAAGCTTAATATTTGGATTTAAATTAATTAAACCACTTTTCCATTCCGTAATAAGAATGTCCATTCAACTGGTTATGATCGGTTTCTTCCTTAAATACCTTTTCTTATGGAATAATGCGTTTGTGAATCTATTGTGGTTGATAATCATGATTACTGTCGCTGTTTTTTCCGCTATCAAAGGTTCTTCAATAAAGATCGGTAAGATTTTCATACCCGGCTTCATATCATTTTCCATTTCTACTTTTGTAGTTGTTTTTTACATGAACTTCTTTGTTATCCCTATTAACAATGTCTTTGACGCAAGATATCTTATTGTGCTGGGAGGCATGCTTCTGGGTAATTCTCTGAGAGGCAATATTGTTGGCATCAGCACTTTTTACAAAAATATTAAGAAGGATACAAAAAACTACCTTTACGTTCTGTCACTTGGAGCTTCCCATTACGAAGCACTACTTCCCTATCTACGGGAAAGCGTTCAACTTGCTTTGAAACCGACTCTTGCCTCTATGGCAACAATGGGGATAGTCGCTCTTCCGGGAATGATGACAGGAGTTATTCTCGGCGGCGCAAGTCCTGAAGTAGCAATTAAATATCAGATTATGATAATGATAGCGATTGTAGTCAGTACGATAACAAGCGTAATACTCACCATCCTGATGAGTTTGCGTGTATGTTTTAATAAGTATGGTGTATTACAGCAGGATGTATTTATCAATTCAAATGTTTAAAGGAAAACGATGAAAAAAATAGGTATAGCAAACAATCGGGAGAGCTGACGCACCTTGATATTTAGGCTGTCAGGACGCTAAAGATGAATGATCACCAGGTGCCGGTGATGCCAGAACGAAATATCTGAAAAGATGAAAGAATCTATGAGATCACCGTCAAGTACAGAATTCACACTGTGTGGGAAGACTAATAAATAGAAAGTACGGTTGTAATGACAGCAAAAGAAGTTGTACTTGCCTACTGGAAGGCAATGGAGAGTAATGATTTTCATAAAGGCAGCGAGTGGTTATCTGAAGGTTTTGAGTGTTACTGGCCTCAATCGTCTGAATTGATCATTGGCAGAAAGAACTTCGCTGAGATGAATACCAATTATCCCGCAAACGGCCCCTGGAGGTTCTGCGTGAATTCAATTGTCTGCGAAGGTAATAAGGTGGTTACCGATGTAGATATCACCGATGGTTCCGTCAACGCCAGAGCAATAACATTCCATACGGTAGAGAACGGGTTGATCACCAGACAAACGGAATTCTGGCCGGATAACTACGATGCTCCGAAGTGGCGCAGGCAATGGGTCAAAATTGTGAAATCTGTTTTTTCTATTGCCATTTCAGGAATCATTCTTTCCTTGCCAATCTCATGCGGATCAGATAATCGGGAAACTGCATCATTCGATGAGATCACAGTACCTGAATACGAAATATCGATAGCTGATTCATTCGGCGTCGAACTTGGAGATTCACTGAATATGATTGGCAGCATCAATGGCCTCTGCCATCATCCTGATGGTTCTATTCTGATGCTGGATCGTCCATCCTTTAGAATTCGGGTTATCCCGACCGAAGGCGATCCGCAACTGATAAGCCGCAAGGGAGATGGACCGGGGGAATTGTTGTCTCCTCAGGCAATATGTGCCTTACACGACGGTAGAATACTCGCATCGGATGAAATGAAACTGGAAGTGATGGCTTTCGATATATCCGGTGAATATCTTGGAAATTACTTCACAACCGACAGATACGTACCGTTCAGAATGTATCCGGTGGATTCCTCATCCATAGTAGGTTCAATGATAGGAATGGAAATGAGTAACGAAGGAGTAGTGATCAGCTCAGTCGTTGGAAGATTTGACGAAGCCAGTGAGCCTTCAGTTGTATTTGATTCTCGCGAATGGAACTGGCCATCTCCCGAGATGTACACTGAGATCGGCCTTATGGATTTTGCAGCCGACCTTGAAGGTAACGTGTTCATTGCGCCTGATAACACAGAATATCTCATCCTTGTATACGGTCAGGACGGCGAAGAACTACAGCAGATTGAACGCGTTGATGTGAATAGAATGCCTAAGACCCGGGAGGAAATCCAGCAGGAAATCGACGATTTTGAAGAATGGGCAGTACAGGATCAGGCTTATACCGGAGGCTATGAGCCGTCTCCTTTCCACCAGCTCATATCTCTTGCCGGAACAGATGCTGAAGGTAATCTGTGGGTTGTAAGACACGATTCAGGGACCGATTGCCTTTTCGATGTATGGAGTCCTTCAGGTTCCTTGATACGTACAGCTCGTCTTTCCCGAAATGAAGAGGATCCCGATTTGATATTCACTGTTGATCGGTACGGTATCGATGCGGCTACCTACGATTCCTATCAGTTTCAACGGGTATATATGCTGAATCTTGATATGTCTGAGGATGGTTTATAGAGCTTGCGAAACTGCTATTCTGGCCTTTGAGCGAAGTGGCCGATTCGGATACAGTTAGAAATCAAGAAGGAAGTAAGGGGATGAATATCGAGCGTTGTGCTTGAAAATGAGAATGGACGAGAAATTGCTATATTTGGTATTCTACTTGTATGAACAACATATACGATAAGCGGTACGATCAGGACGAGTATTACCGGGGTCTGAAGCCCTCATCATGATTACTCCCGGTATAGATACAACGTTTGCATGGCTGGCGCTTGATTTTCTGGAAACGGAAGACAGGGAATTGCTTCAGAGTATTTCGGAGACAGATGCGGCCATGCACCTTGCGGCTCATGCACAAAGAGTATCCCTGTCCGGTAATGCGCCGAATCCTTTTGAGCTTGTTGAACAGATTCTTATGTCCCCCTCCATGTCTAAGATCAACATTGAGGAGATAAGGGCAAGACTTTCAGCGATCGAATCCGATCGTGCCTCTCAACTCCGCTGCTGGAATGAGGCAGCAGCCTTTCTGCCAGGTGGTGCCCTTTCTGGAGTGGTTCTATATCTGACTGTAGGATACGACATCGGAGTCGCTCTTAAAGGCCACGCTAGTGTTAATCTGGTACATCCGCATTTTCTGGAGAATTCATTGCAAGAACTTTGGTTCTACGTCGTTCACGAGATTCACCATGCAGGTTTTCAGAAGTACAACCCTCTTCTGGCGCTTGCAGAAATAAAAACAATCAGCAACCTTGTATATCTTATTCAGTATCTGACACATATGGAAGGGTTTGCAGTCCATGCTGTCCGAAGATGGCGTACCGAAGAGGAAGCACTGAAATCCGACTCCGATTACGAAGCCCTGCTGAACTCAGAGCGTATGGATACTTACAAAAGAGAATTCTTCAGTATTTATAACAGTCTGTTAGATGAAGGGGAACGTCCCATTGAAATGCAGGATCTGGAAATCCTTGGAAGAATGTCTACTGGTGACCGGCTCTGGTACCGAGTAGGTGCTACTATGGCAGATTTTATTGAAAAAACGCTTGGACGGGAATTACTGATCGGTACTGTCTCAGAAGGACCAGAGGCTTTCTTCAGGCGATATATGGAGCTTGCATGACGGCTGCTCCTGTATGCAATCCCTTGAAACCACAACCTTGAAAGCAGCTTTGCGCTAATAGACGGTCTTCGCAGCTGCAAATCCACATAAGTCGTTCATTTCAATGCTAACGGCTCCATCGTCTATCAAAATACCACGTATTGCACAATACTCCTGCAGCACCTTACTGGCGCACTTGAGGGGATTCTGGCCCTTATTGATACTCTTCGTTTGATTTGAAAAGTCATTTCAGAACTTGACAGATCAGGATTTTTCCGGATAAACTAGTAGCAATATGATTTTGCTTACAGTACTCCAGTTCGTACTGATTTCACAATTTCCTGTGATAACGGAAATCGCGCCGAACCCGCTTATCGAAGTATCCGGGGAATTCGTCGAGATTTACAATCCCTCATCCGAGCCCATATGTCTTGAAGGATATTCAATTACAGACGGTGACGCTCTTGATGAACTGCTATTGTGGGATGAAACTGCCTACGGGCCCTTTCCTCACCCGGGCATGCTGCTTGACACAGATACATTACCCTCAGAGGGCTTCGCTCTGGTCTTCGAACTGGATTACCTCGATGACCCTGTCTACGATATCCCCCCCGGAACCCTGATACTGACAACCGGCGATCATTCAATATGCAACGGTTTTGCGGCTTCATCAGACCCGCTCACGCTTTTCGATCCGGGCGGAACCGCAAACAGCAACGCTGTAAGCACGTATGGAACACCCGTGCCCTCCGATGTATGGCAGGACCGTGACGATGACGGTCTTGATGATATTCCTTTCGATCCCGGTGATGGTTTTACGGTTGAGCGTTTTCCCTGGTCCTCACCTGACCATGAGAACAGCTGGATAAAGGGCCCTGAGGGCGGGTCTCCAGGTTCTCACACTGAGGCACCTCCCGATACTCTGAACATCTCATGCGATAGCGTATGGACTCTTCCCTCCGATCCGTTCCCGGGTGAGCTGTTCCAGATCAGTGCTTCCTTCACGTGTTGGGGAAACACCTCTCCCGCCTCTGGTACACTTGTTCTATTCCTTGACAGCCAGGGAGATTCCGCCGCATCTCCAGATGAAATCCTGGCTGTGTTTTCCGCTGATGTGCTTCAACCCGGGTTCACAGAAATATTCACAGCTTCCGTATCGCTTGAACAGGGCTGGTTCCTTCCTGCAGCAGTTGCGGATGTACCGGAAGACGAATATCCCGATGACGATTTCGCATACTGTGTTACTGCCGTAGGAGGCGGAATAAATCCCGTAATTACCGAAGTAATGTGTAACCCCCTTGATGAGGACACCGGCGAGTTCATAGAGCTCTACTACCCCGGTCCGGGAGTTTTCCCTGTTAATGGATGTTCCTTCACAGACGGTGATGCCCTTGATCGCGTCTGTGAATGGTACGAGACACTCCTAAACGATCCTGACGCAGTTTACGGCTGCTGCATACCGGCGGAACACTACGGGCTTATTATTGACCCTGAATACGCGGGGAGCATGCAGGAGTACGATCTGGGCGAATCCACCTACGTTTTCACCGTTGAAAATACCACCATAGGCAACGGTTTGACGGGCAACGATCCGATCACTCTGTACAGCATGCTGGGTACCGCCCAGGTGAATGTCCTTTCAACCTATGGAACTCCGCTTCAATACGATGACCCTCTACTCTGTGATGACGATGGCCTTGACGGGATTCCTTTCGATCCGGGAGAATATCGTAGTGTTGAAAGAAAATCCTCAGACCTTCCGGACGAAGAATACTGCTGGGCTGTTTCACCAGAGGGGGGAACACCGGGGTATCCTGCAGTATTCGCAGATACTTCTGACGCGGCAGTCGATTCTATTATTTTAACCCCTTCCCAGCCCCAGCCCTGGCAACCCCTGCAGATAGCATCGGTAGTGTCAAACCGGGGTACAGCCGCAGCTTGCGGGATAGAAGTGACGATCTTCATTGATTCCAACGCAGATTCGCTTCCACAGCCCGATGAGATATGCTGTATTGAAATTGCTGACTCCCTCTACCCCGGGGAAACCGATACTGTTACGGTTACGGTAAGCTCCCCTGCAGAAGGGTGCTACCTTGCCGCTGCAGGGGTTTACCTTGCAGGAGATATGGTACCTGAAAATGATATTCTTCTTAAGAGCTTCACAACGGGAGAAGGTGTCCCCCTGGTTGTAACCGAAGTTGTGTGCAACCCCTCGGCGGAAGATCACGATGAGTTCATTGAAATCTACTATCCGGGACCCGGTGTTTTTGACATCTCCGGGTGCCGCTTCACAGACGGCGATGCCGTTGATGAGATTGTTCAATGGAACGATGAGTACGGAATTCTGCAGGATCCTGACGCAGTTGAATCTCCCTACCTGTTGCAGGGCTGTTACGGAATAATCCTTGACCGCGAATACACAGACGGAAGCCAGCCCTGGAACTTCCCTCAGGGCACCATCGTCTTCACGACGGGTAATACAACCCTTGGCGATGGTCTATCCTGCAACGATCCCATCACCCTGTACTCATCTGCCGGAACCGCTTCCTGTGATGTGATGTCAACCTATGGCACTCCGCTCGATTACGACGATCCCCTTATGAGAGACGATGACGAACTGGATGAAATCCCCTTCGATCCCGGTAAAGACAACAGCGTTCAGAGAAGAAAAACCCTCGAGCCGGACACCGAAGAAAACTGGTTCGCATCACTTGAAGGCCCCACTCCCGGATATTCTCCGCCTTTCTTTGTGGAAGGCACTGACGCAGCGGCTGCAGGCATGGAATGCATGCCGCCCATGGGTCCGGGAGGAAAAACTGTTGACTTACTCGCGAAGTTCACAAATTCCGGAACGGACACAATCCCTTCGGAAGGAATGACCGTTTTCTTCTACAGCGATGTTGACGAAAGCGGTACACCATCTGGCAGCGAATTAATAGACAGCTACGTCTGCGGCATAATAGCCCCGGGAGATACTGTACTGGCCGATTGCGAGTGGAATTCCTGCAGCGGGAATATGCTTCTGTTCGCAGTGGTTGTCTGTCCGGAGGATTCTTTTCCTTCCAACGATTCTACTTCATGCGTGTGGAACGAACCCGGCCCCGTTATCATTAATGAAATCATGTACAGCCCCTCCCCCGGCAACCCCGAATGGGTGGAGATCGTGAACAGATCTTCCAATCCGGTTCAGCTTTTCGGTTGGACTTTTGAAGATTTCCGAGACTGCTTTGTGTTCTGCAGCGACAGCACGACAATACAGCCGGACAGTTTTGCCGTTATTGTCTCCGATTCCTCCGCTTTCAGAACAATCTGGCCTGATGTTCAATGCCCGCTTCTGCAGCCTTCGGGCTGGCCCACGCTAAACAATACAACGCAACAGGGAGAGGAATGGGCGGATATACTGATGCTCAGGGATTCTCCGGGAAATGTGTTGGATTACGTACCATACGATGACGACTGGGGCGGTTCATCAGGTGTGACCCTTGAGAAACTTAACCCCGATTTCAGCGGATACGAAGCCTCAAGCTGGACCAGCTGCTCTGCAGGTGGAACTCCGGGTAAAAGTAACAGCTGCAGTGCTGAAAGCGGCAACGGCTCAGGAAAATTCCTTGATTACTACCCTGACCCTTTCTCCCCTGACGGAAACGGTCGAGATGATGTTCTTACAATAGAAATGAACTTCCGGCATACGGAGAATGAAGTAACACTCGAAATCTACAACGTTCAGGGCAGACTTCTGCTTCAGCTTCTAAGCAATGAATCGTGCGGCTCATCCAAGATCGTCACATGGAATGGAACGAACGAAAACGGAGGAAGGCTTCCTGTGGGAAGGTATATCATTTATCTCAATGCCAGGGCAGAAGATACCGGTGAATACCGCGAAACCTGCGATGTGGTGGTTCTTGCCCGGCCGCTTTAATCACAAAACTGTCTTCTACGATAGTTTTTTTCTGAGCTTCTCCAGCATATCCTCTGTCATTGAGTCAAGATCCCAGTCGGGTTCCCAGCCCCACTCCTCCCGGGCAGCCGAATCGTCTACACCTGTTGGCCATGTATCTGCGATCTCCTGGCGGTAATCGGGTTCGTAATCCACTTTAAAATCGGGGATATACTTCCTTATGCTATTGGCAATATCCCCTGCAGTCACCGATAGCGCTCCAACGTTGAAATCGCTATGGTGAACAAGGTTCTCAAGATCGGCTTCAGCGAGATCCAATGTGGCCTTAATGCAGTCAGGCATGTACATCATGGGTAGCATGGTATCCTCTTTCACAAAACAGGTGTACCTGCCCTCTTCTATGGCCTTGTAGTAGATATCCACGGCGTAATCCGTAGTGCCCCCTCCCGGAAGGGTTTCCGAGGAAATGATACCCGGATAGCGCAGTCCCCGGATATCAAGATTGAATTTCCGAACATAGTAATCGCAGAGAAGTTCCCCTGATACCTTGGTTACA
>JAUVLV010000046.1 GCA_030600545.1 Candidatus Aegiribacteria sp.
ATTCGTACAAACAGCTCACCCGAGAAGAACGATACCAAATTCACGCACTTTTGCAAGCCGGGCATGAAAAGGCAGAAATCGCTTTACAACTTGGCCGGGACAGATCAACGATTTACAGGGAGGTGAAACGTAACCGCGGAATGTCTTACCTCATACTTGCTTACATCGTTAAGCTTCCGCTTCTTGGGGAAGTAGATGAAAGCAGATTCATGAGTTCCGATCTGATTCAGGATGGTGTTATCAGGCAGATACAGATAATTGGAGAAGCTTCTAAGCGTATTTCTCCCGATCCCCGTACTCGGTATCAACTAATCCCCTGGCAGGATATGGCGGGAATGCAAAATAAACTAGTTCACGATTATTTTGAGCTATGTTTACGTATCAGGTTAACATGTACTGTATTTTAATGCGGTTCCTCAATCGCGACAGGCAAACTTATTCTTCTTAACTTATGGATTTGAGTCTCCGCGTAAGGGAATGAATCAGGTTACGGTTAGATCCTGAAAAGGATCTTCTCTTTGCTGAACATCTTCAGAGTCAGGTAAATAAAAACAGCGGAAAGCACAACACTGGAAAGCGATGCCGCTATGATGGTGCTCCAGGCCGCATCCTGCATGAATATGTCCTTGAGAACCAGCAGTGAGTTGAAAACAGGAGTTGAAAGCATCCATTTCGGAGGCACGTCTCCGGTCTGCATGGTTGCCATTCCTACGATCATGACAACAAAGTAAATGGGCATCATCATTCCATTACCCTCCTTCGTATTTCTGGCGTAAGTTGATACGATGAGAACCATGCTTGCCACAAGAACAGCCAGAGGAATTACAACGATGGTAAACTGAAGGATATGAATCGAACTCATGCTGTAACTGGAGATCGCAGCGCCGGATGCGCCGAACATTCCCATGAAATATTTTGAAGCGATGATAAGGCCGACCACCGAACTTGCCGCTCCTACGATTGCGGCGATCATCACTGACATCATTTTTCCGATAACGATTGAAAGCCTGTCGACCTGGTTGACAAGAATCAAAGCGAGAGTTCCTCTCTCCTTCTCGCCGGCAACCGTATCAAGCCCTACATTCATGGAATTTATTAAGAGGTAGAGAATTATGAAGAAGGGAAGGATAATGCTGATTATCTTTCCTACTACGCTGCCTTTTTTAGCGAGATCGTACTGTATCGGAGCCTCGTTTATTGTAAATACGCTTAGAACCTCCTCTGACATATCCCTTTCCAGAATTCTTTCTCTGACTATATCTTCACTGAGTACGGTCAGAGCTTCGATAACCCTGTTACAAGCGTAATCGGAGTAATCCGCCGTGGAATTAAAATAAATCGCGATATCGAAAGTACTGCATGAAGCAAGGCTTTCATGAAAATTATCCGGCATTACAAGAAGAAGCTCTTTTTCTTTATCGGTTATAGCCTGCTTTACGGCATCAAGCTCCTCAAGCTGCACCAGTTCCAGACTGGTGTTGAATGACGAAAGCGCATCTATGAACGGACCCATTACATCTTCGTTACCGGTACCTTCGTATATGCAGATAGTCGATCTGAATGACGCGATATCCGAATCCCTGGCCTGGCCCATCTTAGCCATTATTGAGTACATCGCGGGGAGCATAATGAGAGGCACGAGCACCAGCATGATAACCATCCGCCTGTCGGTGAATATTCGCTTAAGTTCTTTTTTCAGAATGATAAGACTGTCACTGAACATGGTTCACCTCCCCCTCAGCAGGGGGAAGAATGTAACCGAAGAATACATCCTCAAGACTGTCCGAGGAATTATTATCAAGTATTTCCTTAAGTGAACCAAGCTCTTTCAGCTCGCCATCAACGAGTATACCGAACCTGTCGCAGAGTTTTTCCGCCACATTCATCATGTGGGTGGATATAACTATCGTCTTTCCCGACTCCGCATACTTCTTAAGGAAATCGGTAACCGATTTGGATGTGATTACGTCAAGGCCGTTGGTCGGCTCATCGAATACGATAACCTCCGGGTCATGAATGAGGCTTATGGCAATCGCTGTTTTCTGCTTCATGCCGGTGGAAAGTTTATCTATCTTCTTATGGATGAAATCGTTCATTTGCAATTCGTTGAAAAGGTATTCCTTCCGCTGCTGAATATTCTCTTTTCTCATCTTGTTGAGAGCGCCAAAATAATCCACCATGTAATCGGGGGTAAAGAATCCGTCGAGCTTCATATCAGAAGTAAGGAAACCTATCCTGGATCTTATGGTTTTTCCATCTTCAAGAACATTGTAACTGTCTATGTAAACATTACCGTTGGTGGGCTTTATCAGTGTAGATATGCATCTGAGTGTAGTGGTCTTCCCGGCTCCGTTGGGGCCTAGCAATCCGAAGATCTCACCCGGACTGCATTCAAAAGAAACATCCCTGACCGCTTCAACGGTCTCTGCTTTATGTTTCTTCTTGTTCTTGAATACTTTGCAAAGATTCTCCACCTTTAGCAATTCGTCCTCCTTCAATAAATAGAGTGAAACTCCTGATATTAAACATAATAGATTAGGGACGGAGGTAATTAGAAATTCTAATTACCTCCGTCCCTATTAAATTACACGGAAGCGTTCGGTGCCGACCTCTCGGATTTCCTTTCGGTATTCCTGGGAATGGGTCATAGGAGGCTGAATCGACGATGCTTTCGCATCTGCCGAAACGGGAATGAGCGTTCCCTTTCCATCCCAGTTTCTGTCCTCACCAGTATTCCAGTAGAACCGTACAAGATCCCCGAGACTATTCCTTACAACACCGTCAATCTCCTCAATTGAAACATCAATACCGAATGCCTCAGCAAGCGATTCAAGAATATCAACTCCTGATTTTCCAGATGGTGGTGTTACGGCTTGTGTAAACTTCGTCAGGTTCCCCTCGAAATTACACCTTGATCCTGCAGTCTCCAGGTAGGTTGAACCAGGAAGGGTAACGTCTGCGAATCTTGTGGTTTCAGTATCGGTCCAGTCCATGGCCGCCAGGAATTCAATATTCTGGAACCAGGAGCCGGTCCTGTTGTATTCAAGGGGATTCTCACCGATTATCAACGCAGCTCTGATCTTCCCATTCTCAAGCATCTGCCGGAGTTCCTGGCTGGTTGCGGCTCCGGGTAGTACTTCCCCGGCAGGCACCTTTCCCGGTCGGAATGCAGGGTCGGCCCCCATTACTTCAAGACCCGCGCTGTTCGCAAGAAGCCTTGGAAGAAGCATATCGGAAACCTTGCCGGCATCTCTAAGCAAAAGAGTCAGATCTGCAAAAATCTCCATGTCATCCGGAGAAGCGTCCTGCGGTCTGTCGGGACTGTGAATGAACACAATGTTACCCGAATAGCGTATCAGTTCGGCAGCCTCGTATATATCCGATTCTGAAACACCAGATTTGGCCGCTGCTGCTACTATGGAGACATCCCTGTCAGCCAGGAACTTTTCGCCTCCATCAATATCCGCTGGAGAAATATCCTCATCATCAATGAGTACCTGCATTACAGCATTCCAGAAGATGGATGCCCTGCCCCTCATAGGGTCTACTGCGAGGGTCGCGAGGTATTGATCGGTCGTGTCCAGGGCTGAGTTTGATACTATGAGCTTCGCTCCGTCTCTGACTGCCTGGATAACATCCACGGCAAGTATCAGATGATCGGACTCTAGTGATGTATTGTTACAGATTATCAGGTCAGCTTTTTCAAGACAGCTTCTGTCAGCTGTGGAAGCAGTGAATCCGAATGCCCGATCAAGCACTCCGGAACGGCCTGCTCCCGAAAGTATGGCGAGTGAACCTATGTTGTTCGTCCCGATGCCTTCCCTGGATATCCTGCCTGCAAGGTATAACTCCTCGTTGGTTAGTTCTGGAGATACGAAGACGGCAACACTTTCGGGTCCGTATTCTTCTGCAGCATTCTTAAGCGAGTTCATTACTCTGGTGTTAGCTTCCGAGAAACTCACCGAACTGTAGGAATATCCATCTTTAAAAACGGGTCCGGTAAATCTATCCTTCTGAATGAACAGCTCCTGGCCGAATCTTCCGTATCTGCACAGGTAGTCTCCCGGAATCCCTGACGAAGCTATGAAGTATCTGCCATCACCGAAGGATTTCACGGTGATATCGCAGCCAAGGGAGCAGAAACCGCAGTGTGTCTTCACATCGAAAGTTTCAAGGCAGGCCCTTCCCGGGAAGGGATATTTCATAGTAAGTGCTCCAGTCGGGCAGGCGTCAACACAGTTGCCGCAGCTCACGCAGCTTGTGGAGACAAGCGGATCATTCATGGCAGGGCGCATCTCAGTTCTAAAACCCCTGCCTACAAGCCCCAGTGCCGGGACAGGTAATATCCTGTCGCATGTGCGAACACACCTGGCACAGAGTATGCACTTGTTAGGATCGTATGAGATGTAAGGGTGGCGGTCATCCACCTTGTGCTTTCTCACGTAACCCTTGAAATGTTCCATATCAACGCCGTACTTCTCTGCGTACAGCCTCAGGTCACAGTCGTCGTACCTGACACAGCCGCACGAAAGGCACCGGTCACATTCATGAACGTTGTCCTCCAGCTCAAATCCTGTTGATACCTCTACAAATTTATTGCGGCGTTCATCAACATCGATAAGATGAACTTCGTGACGAGGGGATTCCTTTATATCACCAAGTTCAGCAGTGCCGGGTTTGGACCAGAATTTTTTATTAACCACGAAGGGTTCAACTTCAAGCTTTTCGTTAAAAAGCCATGCTTTTATTCCATTTGCTGCCTTCCATCCGTCCCTTATGGCATCAATGGCAACTGTAGGTCCGTCGTCCGCAGCGTCACCGCCTGCAAACACACCCTCAACGTTGGTTTGCATTGTTCTGTAATCGATGACGTAGGTGTTCCATCTCGTAAGATCCAGTTCGGTTCCTTTCGTTTTCACAAGACCGTCGAGAACCGTATTCTGACCGATAGCGGGAATCGCAAGGTCGCAGGGAAGATCGAATTCAGCACCTTCGATGGGAACGGGGCGCCTTCTCCCCGAATCGTCAGGTTCACCGAGCTTCATCCTCTGACAATGGAGGGCACTTATTCTGCCGTTCTTCTTTACAATGCCTGTGGGTGCGGCCAGTTCCATTATTTCTATGCCCTCTTCCAGACAATCTTCGATCTCCATTCTGTCCGCAGGCATTTCCGCTTTAGTCCTTCTGTACAGAACGATTACTTTGTCGGCGTTAAGCCTCCACGCGGTCCTGGCGGCATCCATAGCGGTATTGCCGCCGCCTACAACAACTACTGTTCCTGAAAGTGGTTCTGGATTATCAGCTTTATCAACAAGAAAATCCGCTCCGGTTACAACACCTTCGGTATCGAATTCACCTTCAACACGCATGGGTTTTCCGGTCCATGCGCCCGGACTTACGAAGATCGCATCATGCTTCTCTCTCAACTCATCAAAAGTAATGTCTTTTCCCACTCTGACACCGCATTTGATCTCAGCGCCAGCCCGGCAGATATACTCTACTTCCATGTCCAGAATTTCGTCCGGGAGCCTGTATTCGGGAATACCGTAGCGCAGCATTCCCCCGGTACGATCTTTTGACTCGTAAATAACAGGTTTTATTCCGCTCTTCCCCAGAAACCAGGCCGCTGTAAGGCCAGCAGGTCCGGAACCGACAATCCCTACGGTTTTGCCTGTATCAGGGTTACGTTCAGGCTCGGTTGCATAAGCTTTGGGTGAATCGGTCAGAAATCTCTTGATATTGTTTATGGCCACAGGCGCATCGATATCCGTTCTCCTGCATTCATCCTCACACTTGCGAACACAGACCCGTCCGCATATGGCGGGAAGGGGATTCCTCTTGCGAATGAGATCAACAGCCTTCTGATACTGGCCCATAGCTGACAGGGCTATGTACCCCTGGACATCTACACCAGCCGGACATCCCTCGGTACACGGGGATACGCAATCGGCATAATGATTGGAAAGCAGCAGTTCCAGGGCCGTCTTCCTCGATGCCATAATCCTTTTGTTCTTCGTTTCAATTTCCATATCGGGAGCAATGCGGGTAGCGCACGAAGGAACCAGATTACGTCTGCCCTTAACCTCGACAACACAGACGAAACAGGAACCGTAGGGTTCAAGTTCCGGTGAGTGACAAAGGGTTGGAATATCGTCCAGTTCATTCTCCTGAACCACTTCAAGAATAGTTTTTCCGGGAGTGGCCAAGATTTCCTCGCCGTTGATCAAAACTCTGATCTTATCCATTGGCCGCTCCTACCTTGTCTTTACCGCGCCGAAATTGCAGCTTGTCAAGCACTTGCCGCATTTAACGCAGATTTCGTCATCAATAACGTGTACTTCTTTTACTTTTCCAGAAATTGCATCGACCGGACAGTTCTTCGCACAAAGAGTACAGCCGACACACTTGTCCGGTTCGATGTAGAATTCCACAAGGGCCTGACACTCTCCGGCTGGACATTTTTTATCATAAATGTGTGCCTCGTACTCATCAAGGTAATAGCGAATCGTTGTCTGTACCGGATTCGGGGCAGTCTGTCCCAATCCGCAGAGGCTTGCTTCCTTTATCTGCACAGAAAGCTTCTCCAGTTTTTCGATATCCTCCGGTTCCCCCTCCCCTCTGGTCAGCCTTTCAAGAATTTCAAGCATTCTCAGGGTTCCTATCCTGCAGAATGTACATTTACCGCAGGATTCCTTCTGTGTGAAATCAAGGAAGAACCTTGCTATGGAAACCATGCAGGTATCTTCATCCATAACAACCATGCCTCCGGAACCCATGATGGCACCAGTTGCAGGGATCGATTCAAAATCTACGGGAGTATTCTTCATAACCGCCGGGATGCAGCCTCCCGAGGGACCTCCCATCTGAACAGCCTTGAATTCTTTCCCCTCCTTTATGCCTCCACCAATTTTAAAAACAAGATCCTCAATGGTGGTGCCCATGGGAACTTCCGCAAGGCCTCCATGAACTACTTTTCCGGCAAGTGCGAATACCTTCGTTCCGGGACTCTTCTCCGTTCCAAATGCTGAATAGGCTTCTGCTCCGTTGCATATTATCCAGGGTACGTTTGCAAAGGTTTCAACGTTGTTGTTATTGGTAGGTTTCTGCCACAATCCTTTTTCGGCAGGGAAAGGAGGCCGTATACGGGGCATTCCCCGTTCTCCCTCGATGGATGCGAACAGCGCAGTCTCCTCTCCACAAACGAAAGCACCTGCGCCCTGTTTGATCTTAAGATCAAAATCGAACCCGGAATCCATAATATTCGTTCCGAGATATCCACGCTCCCTGGCTTCCAATATCGCAATTTCGAGCCTGTGTATGGCAAGCGGATACTCAGCCCTGCAATAGATATAACCGAAAGTTGCTTCAATAGCCTTTGCGCATACTATCATACCTTCAAGAATCGCATGAGGATCACCTTCAAGAACCGATCTATCCATGAAGGCTCCGGGATCACCCTCATCAGCGTTGCAGATCACGTATTTCTGTTCTCCTTCGTTAGCAGCAGCAAACGACCACTTCAATCCTGTGGGAAATCCCGCACCGCCGCGTCCCCGCAAACCGGAATCCTTTATTGTCTGGATTATCTCCTCAGAGGTCATTTCGTTGAGAGCTTTTCTTGCTCCCTCATATCCTCCCGCATCTTCGTATTCCTTTATCGATTCCGGATCTATGATACCGCAGTTTCGAAGTACGATCCTTTCCTGCTGATCAAGGAATTCACATTCGCTGCCGAAAGTCTTTCCATCGGATCCGCAGCCGTAAACAAGATTATCATCATCTATTATCTCGTTACCAAGAACGTGTTTACTAAAAATCTTATCTGCAGATTCTGAAGTCACTCCACCGTAGATTATCCTGTTATCGCCTTCTCTTATTTCGACCAGGGGTTCCCGATAACACATACCGATGCAGCCTGTTCTGCTGAGCATGCATACATCAGGGTTCGCTTCTGCAAGCTCCTCCAGCCTGTTATAAGTCGCCTGGGCTCCAGCGGACAAACCGCAAGTACCCATTCCAACTATTATTCTCTTCATATATTGCTCCAGACTTTTTTCACAAAAGAATCGTTCATAGTGTTATCGAATCCTTCAGGAAGTACTCGCAATGGAATCGGTTTTTTCAACAGCCTTCTTCCTGTAATTGCGAATGATCTTCCGAACCGAGGCAGGTGTAAGGCGTCCGTGGGTATCGTTGTTGATCATTATCACGGGAGCAAGTGAACAACATCCGATACATGCTACCGTATTCAGTGTGAACAGCCCGTCCTCAGTAGTATCACCTACTTCGATTCCCAGTTCATCTTCTATTGTCTCTCTTATCAATTTGGCTCCAGATACATGGCAGGCGGTCCCGGCACATGCTCTGATAACGTATTTGCCCATGGGTTGAAGCCGAAACTGACTATAAAAAGTAATAACACCATAGATATCGGATTCAGATATGCCGGTTACGCCAGCTATGTAGTTGATAGCTCGTCTGGGAATGTATCCGAAGTGTTCCTGGGCAGACTGCAGGAGAGGTATTAGTTCTCCCGGTGCTCCTTCGTATTTCCACAGTCTGTAGCTGAAACTTTCATTTTTTGCAGCCGTTTTTATCACTCCCTTCACGCATTCTGCTCCCGTTTTCAGCAGGAGTAGAATTCAGTGCGTACGATCAGGTCAAATATTCCAATAATTAAATAAATATCCCTGTATATCAGTCTTCAATAAGCTTAATAACTTTAGCTTCTCGAACCCTTAGCACACCATCGATCTGACTGAGCTTCTCAATGATCCTTGGTGTTTTTCCCATGGCGCCATGACCCGTGATCATTCCAACAAGCTTGCTGCCATCTTCGATAACATCACAAAAAACCACTTCATCGATAAAGAATACTGTTGTAAATATCTGCTGAATAGCTCCTGGATCGATATCAACAATAATGTAGCTCATTGTTCCCGGCTGTCTTCTGGCGTCCGCCTGTACCTCATGCTTCACCGCATGCTGATATGTCTCAATGAACTGGTCGACATCTCTATCGAGCTTGGGCCGTTCAACCTCAGACATGGAAACAACTTCGATTCCCTCCATATTCTTGATTCTGCTGAATATCTCCCGAATTTCATCCGTAGAGGATGCCTGTACGAGCAGGATTATATCGAAATCTCCCCTTACAGCATCACATGACTGTATGCCGTTCATTTTGTAAAGGGAATCGTAAATTTCCATACTTCTGTCGGAATCGGTTATTTTAATGGTCAGGTAACCGCTTACTGACTCTCGCATTCCATGGTCGACCAATTCTTCCACTGAATCCGTTTCAGTTTTTCCGGGTGAGAGTTCATTAAGCGCATCAACGAGATCCGAAATCTCAAAGGGTTTGTCAAGATATCCGGTGTTACTCTCGGAAAGCGCGGTAAGCATAAGCCTTTCATCTCCAAATCCTGTTATAACGAGAACCGGGAGATCAGGATACTGATTCTTTATAACCTTAAGGATTTTAAGGCCATCTATATCAGGCATGAATATGTCAGTTACAAGATAATCGTAAGCGATTCCTTTTTTTCTGGCCTGATTCAGCTCATGGATCGCGGAAATGCCGTCCGGACAGGCTACTACAGTGTATTCTTCCTGCGTAAGCCCTATAGTGAGGTTACGGCGAATCTCCGCCTCGTCATCGATAATAAGTACGCGGCCTTTCAATTGATGCCTCCTCTATTAAGCTTGGTTATTCTAAGAGTGGTGGAACGCTACGCACCACCATTACTAAAGTCAAGAACATCACCTTCTCAGCGAACTTCCGCCATGCACAGATCCATTGCCCTGTCCAGGTCAACCCAGCGTCCGGAACTGAGGTAAAGGTTCATTGCTCTGGCTGCTCTCCGTCCATGTCCCATGGCCAGAATAACTGTGGCTGCGCCCAGTACGATATCTCCACCGGCGAATACACCCTGTACCGATGTCTGACCGGTTATCTCGTTAACGACAATCCCACCCCATCTGGTCACTTCAAGTTCGGGAAAAGATGCCGGAACCAGTGGATTGGGACTGTTTCCGATAGCTACTATCAGCGCGTCGGTGTCCTCTATAAACTCGCTTCCTTCAATCGGAACAGGCCGCCTTCTTCCAGATGAATCGGGTTCACCCAGCTCCATCTTTATAAGCTCTGCGCCACTTATCCATCCTCGTTCATCTCCAACCAGCCGCACCGGGTTCTGGAGAAGATGGAATTCTACACCTTCCTCCTTCGCATGATGAATTTCCTCCAGCCTGGCAGGCATCTGCTCCTCAGCCCTGCGATAAACGATAAGTGATCTTTCAGCTCCCATTCTCAGTGCGGTTCGAGCACAGTCCATTGCAACATTTCCACCGCCGACTGTAATTACCTTTCTGCCCTTTACAATTGGCGTATCAGCTCGCGGAAAATCGTAGGCTTTCATCAGATTCGCCCGTGTGAGATACTCGTTGGCTGAAAGAACTCCCAGCAGGTTTTCTCCATCAACTCTCATGAACCTTGGAAGACCGGCACCGGTTCCAATGAAAACAGCATCGAATTCACTGACTACTTCCCTGACAGGAATGGTTTTACCTATCACGTAATTGTACTGGAATTTCACACCCAGATTTTCAAGATAATCCACTTCATTCTGCACTATTTTCTTGGGAAGTCTGAACTCAGGAATTCCGTAAACCAATACTCCGCCAGCCTTGTGAAGCGCTTCGAAGACTATCACTTCATGGCCGAATCTGATCAGATCTCCCGCCACGGTAAGTCCGGCGGGACCTGCCCCTATTATCGCTACTCTTTTGCCGGAAGGTTTTACAGCAGGCGGCTTCTCGGGCTCACCCTGCTCCCTTTCCCAGTCTGCGATGAACCGTTCAAGTTTACCGATCATTACTGATTCGCCGGGATTTTTCCTGGCCTTGCCGATAGTACAGAAAAGCTGGCACTGTTCTTCCTGTGGACATACCCTTCCGCATATCGAGGGAAGAAGGTTTTTCTCTTTCATCTTCCTGATAGCGCCTTTGAAGTCCCCAACTTCGATGAATTTAATAAAGGCGGGGATATCGATCCCTACCGGACAACCTTCAATACAGAAGGGAGTTTTACACTGAAGGCATCTGCTGGCTTCCAGCATCGCCATTTCGGAAGTGTATCCAATGGGAACTTCATCAACGTTTTTTATTCGTTCAGCCGGGTCCTGCTCGGGCATTTTAACCGGAGGTATTTTCAGACGGTCCTTTGCATTCATCGTGAACCTCCTTCAAGCGTGCTGTCAAGTCTGCATCCAGCTTTGGAGTAATAATATTCAAGAGCTTCTTTCTCTTCAGCTTTGTAAATAGCTAGACGGGCCATCAGTTCATCAAAATCAACCTTGTGCCCGTCGAATTCAGGTCCATCAACGCAGGCGAATTTAATCTCGTCACCTACGGTTACCCTGCAGCAGCCACACATACCGGTTCCATCCACCATGATAGGGTTAAGGCTGACGATTGTGGGAATGTTCAGTTCCTTTGTCAGAACGCATACGAATTTCATCATGATTGGCGGTCCCATTGCTATGCACAGATCGTATACTTTCCCCTTACCAACAAGCTCCCTTATAACATCGGTAACAAGACCTTTTTCCCCTTCCGTCCCGTCATCCGTAGTTACGATCAACTCATGGCTTACTTCCCTCATCCTTTCGATGAGTATGAGCAGGTTGGAGGATCTTGCCCCCAGAATACTGGTGACATGGTTCCCGATATCTTTCATGCCCTCGGCCACAGGAAAGAGGGGCGCAATACCGATGCCGCCACCAACACACAGTACTCTCCCTACTTTCTCAATACGTGTGGGTTCGCCCAGCGGCCCTGTAATTGTGGGGATGAAATCACCCTCTTTCATCTGAGCCATCTGAAGTGTTGTTTTCCCTACAGCCTGGACGATTAGTGTTATACTGCCCTCATCGGTATCAACATCGGTTATTGTTATGGGAATTCTCTCGCCGTTCTCAGCGATCCGCACAATTACAAACTGACCCGGTTTTCTGTTTCTGGCTACATCAGGCGCCCGGAATCTGTACATGTATATGTCCGGTCCGAGTTTTTCCTTGTGCAGTATCTGATACATATCCAACCTCCATCTTACTGGCTAATGAAATCATCAGGTAATAGTTACTTTTTAAGAAATCTGAATATTCGTGTCACAATATCCCCATGGATTATCCCGGTCAAGTAGCCAGAAATTCAACAGGACATAATACTACTTGACGAAGACCACTGTTAATCACTAAACTAATAACCCTTAGATTACATACAGAAATTGGAATGCTAATCAGATTTTTCGTGTTGTTAACGCTCATGTTCTTTACTCTTTACCCTCGAAAGGAGGGACGGGCATATGCTCGAAGAACTGTACCAGAAAGTAGTTGAGAGAGACCCGGCACAACCTGAATTTCACCAGGCTGTACAGGAAGTCCTTGAATCACTCGAAGTCGTCCTCGAGAAACATCCCGAATATCGCAAGGCAAAGATTCCCGAAAGAATAGTCGAACCCGAGCGAGTAATCATGTTCAGAGTTCCCTGGGTTGACGATGATGGTGAAATCCATGTTAACCGCGGTTTCAGGATCGAGATGAACAGCGCCATCGGACCTTACAAGGGTGGGCTTCGTTTTCATCCTTCCGTTAACCTCGGTATACTGAAGTTCCTCGCATTCGAGCAAGTATTCAAGAACGCCCTTACAACCATCCCAATGGGAGGCGGTAAAGGCGGATCGGACTTCAACCCCAAAGGCAAATCCGACATGGAAGTAATGAGGTTCTGCCAAAGTTTCATGTCCGAGCTTTTCCGCCACATCGGGCCAAGCACAGATGTTCCCGCAGGCGATATCGGTGTAGGCGGTCGTGAGATAGGCTTCCTCTTCGGTCAGTACAAGAAACTGAAAAACGAATGGGGTGGCGTTCTCACCGGCAAGGGCCTTCAGTACGGCGGAAGCCTGATAAGACCTGAAGCAACCGGATATGGCGCTGTGTACTTCGGCGAGGAAATGCTCAAAACCCGCGGTGATAGCTATAAAGGCAAAACCTGTCTCGTTTCCGGTTCAGGAAACGTTGCCCAGTACGCGAGCGAGAAGCTTCTGCAGCTTGGCGCCAAGGTTGTAACTCAGTCTGACTCCAGTGGATATATCTACGACGAAGAGGGTATCGATGCTGAGAAACTTGCCTTCATTATGGACCTCAAGAATAACCGCAGAGGCAGGATCAAAGAATACGCTGAGCAATATTCCAGTGCCGTATACACCGCTGTCGATCCGGAGCTCGACTATAACCCCCTCTGGAATCATAAGGCAGATTGTGCATTCCCCAGCGCTACTCAGAACGAAATCAACGCAAAGGACGCACAGAATCTTATCAACAACGGTGTATTCCTGGTTTCCGAAGGCGCGAATATGCCTACGGTTCCAGATGGTGTTAATATCTTCATCGAGAACAGGATACTTTACGGTCCCGGCAAGGCAGCAAACGCAGGCGGCGTATCAACTTCAGGGCTGGAAATGGCGCAGAATGCCACCTTCTCAACCTGGAGCCGCAAGGAAGTTGACACAAAACTTCATAACATCATGATCAGCATTCACGCCCAGGCGAAAGCCGCTGCTGAAATGTACGGAGAACCTGATAATTACGTTCTCGGTGCGAACGCAGCCGGTTTCCGCAAGGTCGCGGATGCCATGATGGCTCAGGGCGTTGTATAAAGATACTCTGAATCAGCTAACGAAGGGGCCCCCGGTTCATCCGGGGGTCTTTTTTACTTTCGTAGAGCGATATGGAGCCCATCACATGACACACCAAACAGCTGCTATCTGGTTGTACTTGATGCAGGTGGACATCATGAAGTTGGGAAATGTCTTAGGCTGAACTGACTCCCCAAACTGAAATAGTGGAGTAACACGGTACAGTTCTCACTCGATAACGATAGGTACAATTTTAGTTCTGTAAGATTAATACACGGATTCACACGCCTTTCAAGGATGGTATGGCATGAAAACGAGATGTATCATTGTGCTTCTTCTTGCATTATTAACTGTCAACGGTATGACCTACGCCCGGGATTCGGATGGCGGCCACCAGCCGGCGACACTGACTATCCTTCATCTTAATGACACACATTCCAATTTTCTTTCCAGACTGCTCTCTGTGAGCTTCCCTCTGGATTCCGTTGTCTATCGCCTGCCCGTGGGCTCGATAGCCCGTATCGCCACTGTGGTGAACTCCATCCGGGGAGAGGCGGAGAACGTTCTCTTCGTCCACGCGGGTGACATGGTGCAGGGAACCCTTTTTTATACCCTCTTTGGAGGGGAAGCGGATGCTGCTGTATACAACGCCATGGGGCTGGATGTAATGTGCCTGGGGAACCACGAGTTCGACCGGGGCAGCGAAGGGCTGCGGGTGCTGCTCGACGATGCAGCGTTCCCGATTGTCTGCGCAAACCTGGACGTAACCTCCGACAGTCTTCTGACCGGGATGATATTGCCCTGTATCCTTTTAGAAGTGGGTGGCGAGCAGGTGGGGATCATCGGTCTCGTCGTGGACGAACTGGTCAATGTCTCAAGCCCATCGGATGAGACTGTAATCCTGCCCGTCGCGGAAACCGCGCAGTTTTTAATCGAACAGATGGAGAAGGAAGGAGTCAACAAGATCATCCTCCTGACCCACATTGGTTATGAGGATGACGTGGAGCTGGCCTCACTGCTGGCCGGGGCTGATGTGATCGTGGGAGGGCACTCGCACTCTCTGCTGGGAGACCTTTCAAGTGTAGGGCTGGACTCAGAGGGTGAATACCCCACAGTGGTGTCCGGTGCCGATGGTGAAGACGTGCTGGTGGTACAGGCGGGAAGCCGGGCCGCCCTGCTTGGAAAGCTCACAGTGGACTTCGACGAGACGGGACATGTTGCTGGATACGATGGAACACCATTGATCGTCACAGGAGGCGAAATTCAAGATGCCTCCAGGAATCCCGTCGAAGGGGAAGCCCTCATGCGTGTGAAGGAGCTCATCGAGGAGAATCCCCTGATCGTTACTGCGGAAGAGAATCCCGTGATACGGGAACTGGTGGGCGTATATGAGGCGGAGTTGGCGAACTTTGCGTACGAAGTGGTCGGGACAGCCTCCGAGGACCTGATGCACCAGAGAATTCCCGGAGGTAACCTGCCCGGGGGGAGCCTGATCGCCCCGTTAATCTGCGATGCCATGCTCTGGAAAACGAATCAGTTGGGGCTGGACGCCGACATTGCGATCCTTAACGCGGGAGGAGCGCGTATCTCCGTTCCGATCGGGGACATTACGGTTGGGACGGTTTACACACTTATGCCCTTCGGAAACAGTCTCGCTGTTCTGGATCTGAGCGGGCTGCAGGTGATGGCCGTACTGGAGGATGCTCTTTCGAACATCTTTGACGACGGCAACTCGGACGGCTCCTTCCCGTATACCGCCGGGCTCCGGTACACCGCAGAAACCGGTCTGCCTGAGGGGAATAGAGTAACCTCCACGGATGTCCTCGGCCTTCAGGGGTGGGTGCCCATCGATCCTGCGGAGACATACCGGGTGGTGACCGTCGCCTTCCTTGCACGGGGCGGGGACGGCTACACGACGTTCAGCGGCGTGGAGGCTTTGGACACTGGCTTCATCGATGCTGAGGTCTTCATGGACTACCTCCTTGAGACCGGAACCCTCACTCCCGGGGAATCGAGGGTTACCTTAATACCAGGTGAATAAATTGCCGGTGGAATGGCCAACCGGAACCCTCATAAGATCTAACCTAAGAGAAATCTATCTCTTCCATAAAAGACTCTTCCTCATGTGGTGTTCCTGGAGATTATCCGCTGCTTGTTTTGTTGACGTGGTGTGGTTTCGGTAAGTATGCTAAGTTTCAGGCAGGAATCGGAGGTTTATCGGGACGAGTAAGCTGCTTTTCGAGCAGATCATGGGATTGCGGAAAATCCATTGTCCTGTTGACAAGAGTGCTGATCTTCTGGATACCTGCCATCAGATCGAGTATGAATCCGTGTACTGAAACCGAATCATATCTATCATTATCTTTAATGAACAGCAGTATGTTACTCCAGCTCTACGTAGAAGTCCAGCTCAAAATCTTCCTGATTCAATTCCCTCTTGATTGGCAAATGCTTCTATGGTATGAATGACCGGAGTAACAAGAGATGTTTCAAGAATGAACTCTAACAAATGGGGGAAGCAATGCGTACACTTCTGCTTGTCATGGTGCTTGGGCTTGCGGTAATGGGTTGCGGTAACAGTGATGGAATCGTAGGTATATGGGAAGTTACCGAAGTGCTGAGCGGTGAAGATATCTCCAACACCGGAACCATTTATGAATTCACTGCAGCTGGTGAGATGCATTCCAGCTCAGGCGCTTATAAAATTGATGGAACGTATACGATTGTGGGCGACACTCTGAAACTGGTACTTGGCGGTATCGATATGGATGTTCTGTTCAATTTAGATGGTGACAAACTGACATACGACATCGTTAATGGGCCGCAGATATTCCTTCTGGAGAGACAGTAGGAATCAATCACCGGATGAAGATAGGTATAATCGCATGGGGCAGTGAAGGGGACATAAGGCCTTTCATTGCCCTTGCAACCGGGCTTTCAAAACGGGGCCACGATGTGGATATGGTTGCCGCGTCCATAGATTACAGGGACTTCACCGAGATGCTCGAGGGCTCAGGCGTGAAATTCTCAGAGACCACACCGATTCCTGTCAACCGGGATGTGCTTGAGAAGATGAGCCGCATGGCTATCCAGGACCGTAATCCCATGAACCATTTTAAATTTCTGCTGGAAAACTTCTTCGATCCCATTGAGGATGAGCTTTTTGAAGAAAGTAAAAGACTCTGCCGGGAATGCGATATAGTGATGAAACATCTGCTGGTGTACCCGCTTGCAGTAGTAGCGGAGAGCACTGGTACCCCGCTTGTGGATATTACTCCAACTGCAGCAGCAGTTCCATCACCGGATATACAGTTAGTCGGTATGCCCTGGACAGGGAGGTTCCTGAACTCACTGATGTGGAAGGCAGCCTCGAAGGTCATGTCGCGAATGCTGCGTGAACGGGTGAATTCCCTGCGAGCCCGGGTGGGATCAGCACCTATGCGGGATGTGCATCGCTGGCTTCTGGATGTAAGCGACCTTACCCTTATCGGCTGCAGCAGTGCTCTGCTTCCCGAGGGAATAAAATGGAAGGGAAACGTTCATGTCTGCGGCAGCCTTGATCCGGAAATAGGAAGAAGGGAACTTTCCCCGGAGCTTTCGGAGTTTCTTAGTTCCGGACCACCTCCGGTATATGTAAGTTTCGGAAGCATGCTGTACTTCGAGCCGGAAGTGGACTGGCTTATGGAAACGGCTGCGAACGCGATCCTCGATGCCGGTCAGCGCTGTATACTCCAATGTGACAGAGATGACCTCAACTGGACACCTCGCGATCGTAATATCCTTCTTGTCGGGAAGACTCCTCATCGGGAAGTATTCCAGCATTGCAGAGCTGTCCTGCACCATGGCGGGGCGGGTACCACACAGGCTGTTGTAGCCAGTGGCCTGCCTTCTGTTGTGGTAATGTACGGTATGGACCAGCTGTACTGGGGTCCCCGGCTTTCAGAATTGGGTGTTGCTCCGAAGTCCCTGCTCAGAAGGAAGCTGAAACGCAGCCGGCTGTCAGCAGCAATCACAAAGGCATGCGGATCCTTGCTCATGAGAGACCGGGCCGGGGAACTCGCATCGATCATGAAAACCGAAGACGGTGTCTGTACTGCCGCAGAACTGATCGAAAATGTTTAGAATATCAGCCCCGGAACCGGGATTTGGAGGTTTCACTGTTGCTTGATATCTATGTCGATGCCGATGCCTGCCCTGTCAAGCAGGAGATTTATAAGGTCGCGAAACGATACGATCTCTCATTCATAGAACAGCCTTCTGTTATAAGGCGCATCCCGAAACATCTCGATCTCTGGGAAGACCCCAGACCTCCGCCTGTGCCTTTGGAGTCGAGTAGCCCAAGGGAATCTCCCCCTCAGGCTCTCTCAGAACCGGACGTGAACGTCTCCATTCATCCGGCTCCTATCATTCAGCCGATGCGTAGAGTACTCGCCAATGGGCAAACAGGTTTGGTTCTCGTCGCGCTATGCGACTTAACCAGCGTGCTGCCCTCCGGGGATGTCTTCTTAAACGCTTGTACTTCCTCATTGCCCATATCACCAACCGGCGATTCAGACATTGTAGTGCAGGGAATAAAGCAGACTTATAGAATCGACCATAGTAGTTGATCCAACCCTGAATAACAGGATTGAACATCCGAGCCAAATCTTCCAAGTCCTTATCCGTACGTCGAGACCAATGCCAACTTCGTGAAGTCTGCCGGATTGCTTTGGCTGCTTTGTTACTGATAGCAGGAGTGAAATTTATGAAGTATTCTCCATGCCTGTTCTTCGATTTTCTAGGACGAAACGTATAGCCCAGAAAATCAAAACTTATACAGGGAAAATCCTCAGACCGTTTCCCATCCTTACAATAGACAATCTTTGTCTTTTCAGGATGCAGTTCCAGCCCAACCTCATTCATCCTTTTCTTCAGCTGTTTCCGCAGCTCTTCCGCCTGAGCCTGGCTCCTGCAGTGGCAAACACGTCGAGTAGCCCGAGGGAACCTCCCCCTCAGGCTCTCAGAGAACCGTACGTGAACCTCTCGACTCATACAGCTCCTATTGTTCAGCCTATGTATAGAGTAATCGCCAGTGAGCAAACAAATCCGGCTCCCGTCGCGCTATGCGATCCAGCCAATGCTTTGCTTTCCTGCGATGTCCTCTAAAACGTTTGTACTTCCTCGTTGCCCACATCACCAGACGTCGATCCAGACAACGTAGCGTTGGGTATAACTCCGATTTGTAGAACCGCCCATAATAGTTTATCCATCCCCGAATCGCAGGGTTAGACAACCTGGCCAAATCCTCCAAATCAAGATTACTGCGTTTGGGCCATTGCCAGCTTCGTGAAGTTCGCCGGATTGCCTTGGCTGCTTTACTACTGATTGCTGGTGTGAAGTTGATAAAATGCTTTCCCCACCTGTTCTTTGATCTTCGTGGTCGAAAAGTGTAACCCAGAAAATCAAAACTGGTACAGGGGAATTCTCCTCGCCGGTCAGCATCCTTACAGTAGACAATCTTTGTCTTCTCAGGATGCAATTCCAGCCCAACCTCTCTCATCCGCTTATTCAGTTTCTCCTTCAGCTCTTCCGCCTGTGCCTGGCTTCTACAGTGGCATGCAGCATCATCAGCGTACCTTTCAAAGTGTATGGTTGGGTTTTCCCGCTCCATCCATTTGTCAAATGCGTAATGAAGAAAGAGATTAGCCAGTAAAGGACTGGCAACTCCACCCTGGGGAGTCCCTTTCTGCGGATGAATAAGTGATCCATCAGGCATAAAGATCGGTGCTTTCAGCCACCGCTCTATGTATAGAACCACCCATTTCTCATCCGTGTGCCATCGCACTGATTTCATCAAAAGATCATGATCGATATTGTCGAAAAATCCCTTGATATCAATGTCCAGTACCCAGTCGTACTTCCAGCAGTTCTTTCGCGCCTTGCCGACTGCATCCAGAGCAGACTTGCCAGGTCGATAACCGTAAGAGTCAG
>JAUVLV010000023.1 GCA_030600545.1 Candidatus Aegiribacteria sp.
AATGCTTTAAGAAAAGATCTTGTTGAAAGCATACGTCAGCTGCACGACTGGCAGGAGAGACTTAATAAGATACATAATATCCGCAAGGAGAAGAAACTCATAAAAACCGTTGACAGGTATCGTGGTTTCATTGAGGAGATGAGAGCTTTTCTATTACCCCTTCTTGATGAATTAGAAGAGAATATTAAAGAGGAGATGAGTTTCAGCGATGAGGAGATCAGCGAGTTCAAGAAGGAAGTCCAGGAGGAAACGAAACTTGCCACGGAGGCACGGATAGCCTTTGAAAAAGCCAGGGATGCATCTGAGAAGGCTGAGGATAAGAAGATTGAGCCTGAAGAACTGAAGGTTCTCAAAGAAGCCTACAGCAAGGCCTGGAAAGCTTTCCGCCTCGAGAAGCACAGGCTCGATGAAGCCTGCGGGGAACTTGAAAGTGAAGAAACGGACAAAGAAATCTTCAAGATAGAACTGAAGCGTATTCACATAGAGCGGCATTTCGTCGAAGAGGTATAAACTGTATGGAGATCTTTCCACGCAGGAAGATCGAAACAAGGCTGGGATTAACATTTCTGGCCTGCCTTCTTTTCAGCCTTCCGTTTATAGTTTCGCGCAGGGGTCTGATAGTTGTACCGTTTGTTTTCATAGTCGGTTTTGTCTATTACTTTGCTATTTACTATCCGAAGTACATGAAACGGAAAAGGATTTCTGAAAACCCTCTCAGCAGTGAGGACAGAGCCATATTGTCGGAATCTGTAACTTTCTACTACACGATGCCCGATGATAAAAAGCGGACCTACGAGGCTGATATAGCGATATTCCTGGCGGAACATACAATCACGGGTGTGGACGATGTGGAAATAACCAGAAAAGTTGAACTGCTGGTTGCTGCAACAGCCATTCGTCTCGTCTTCGGAAGACCGGAGTGGGAGTACAGGGATTTCGGTGAAATTCTAGTTTATCCGGGTGGTTTCAGAACCGATGGTTCATATTCCACCGATCTGAAAGGTAGTGATTCAGCGGCAGCGGGACTTGTTCATTCCTCGGGGAACGTAATTTTATCTCTTCCACATCTCCTTCGTGGATTTCAGCATGATAACGACGGGTACAATGTTGGATATCACGAATTCGCTCACGTGCTTGACGGATACCACCCCGATGGTATTCCCGATGAGCTTGCACTGGGAGCCTATCGACCCTGGATTGAAGTTATGCACAGGGAATTCGAGAAAGTTAATGATGGGAAATCCATGCTGCGTCAGTATGCAGGTACAAATCCAGCCGAATTCTTTGCCTGTTCTGTCGAAGCTTTTTTCGAAAAACCTGAAATGATGAAGCAGAAAGCCCCCGAACTTTACAAACAATTATCGGAATTTTTCAACCAGGATCCATAGATTATTTATTCACGCACTTTTCGGGAGAATGTTCTGGATGTAGAGCACAGGTCTTGTCTCAATCTTTCCACAGGTTAATATTGTCAACAATAGTACCGATAGGATGTCATGAAAATACTGATTGCGGATGATGACCCGATAAGCCGAAAAATCCTTTCGAAGGTTGTCACTGATATTGGGTACGAACCCGTTACCGTCAGCAACGGAAAAGATGCTCTTGATAGAGTTAAACGAAAGGAATTTTCCGTTATTCTCCTTGATTGGATGATGCCGGGTATGGACGGTATTCAAGTCTGCCGGGAAATCCGGAAGTTCGATACCGAACATGTCTGCTACATCATTATCAACAGCGCACGGGAAGGATCGGACGACATCAGCAGGGCTCTCAGGGCCGGCGCAAACGACTACATTTCCAAGAAAACGAACTCAACCGAACTCAAGGCCAGAATATGTGTGGCTGTGAGAACCGCCCAGCTTGAGAAGAAGCTGATCGATCTCAATAATCGCCTCAAATATCTTGTTAGAACCGACAGCCTTACCGGACTGTTAAACCATGCCGCCATTCTCAAAGAGCTTTCCATGGAGCTTGACAGGGGAAAAAGAGATAGCACTTCAACAAGCGTACTGATGCTGGATCTGGACAGATTCAAGGCGGTGAATGATACCTACGGTCATCAGACAGGCGACAAGGTTCTTATTAGCTTTGCAAAACTTCTCAGTCAAAGCTGCAGATCGTTCGATAGAATTGGTCGCTATGGAGGTGAGGAATTCCTTATAGTTCTTCCAAGAACACAGAGGGAGGAGTCTGTCTCCATCGGCAACCGTATAAGGATGAGAACCGCAGCTCTTCAGATTGACAAAGAAATTGAAAATCTCAGGATTACCTGCAGTATCGGGTGTTGCACTACGGAAAAATCCGAGAAGCACGCATCCTCAATGGTTGCCGCGGCTGATTCCGCTCTTTTCAGGGCGAAGAAAGCAGGAAGAAATCAGGTAATTCCCTGCAAGTAATCTTAATCACTATTTACCGGATGAACCCGGTATCGTTATCGGAATGCCCTCTCTGCACAGGGGACATTCTTCACTGTTCCAGCTTATTGCTTCCACGCTTAGAAGAGATCTGTAGGGCACATCGAGTTTCAGCTTTCCCGCGGTTCTATCTACGACCAGACCTACCTGCAGGACTTCCGCTCCGGATGCGTTCAGGGCATCGATAGATTCAACTATGCTGCCTCCTGTAGTACATATGTCTTCCACAAGAAGAATTCTGCTGCCCTTTACAATATCCCTGAACCCCGATCTTACAGACATCTTTGTTTCACCGTCTCTCTGAAGGAAAGCAAAACTTCTGCCCATATGAAGGGCAGTGGCGAATCCAAAAACTACAGCTCCATATGCAGGTGCGCATACAAGATCAATATTTTCTCTGATATCATCCATCTTCGCAGCCATCATCCTGCCCAGTTCGTCCACAAAACGCGGTTCCTGAACTATTCGGATTTTCTCGAAGTATTGCTTTCCGTGGCGGCCCGATGTGTATCTGAAATGTCCTTCGAGCAAGGCATCACATGATTTTAATATCTCGATTACTCTTTTTTCACTCACTTTTACTCCAGCTCCCTAAAGTGTTATCTCACCCACCGTTAATTTGAACATCAATGTCTACCAGGAGTTTCTATACGGGATCAACGGGAGAAATTGAACGGGTAAGTTACCGGAAGAGATCCTTCATCTGCGTCAACAGCCCCGAACCTCCATGTTCCCACTGCTGAGGCAAGCTCAAGGTCGAAAGTTGGATTGAATGTTGTTGAATCAAGGATGGAAACGTCAGATACTCTGCCGCTTGGTTCGATTATCATTTCGATCAGAATTGTTCCTGAAAGCAGAGGGTCGGATCTGAGATGCTTGTTATATATCCAGGCTACTGCACTTTCCTTGGATACAAGAACCTCTCTTACTTCACCCGAGGTTCTTGAACTGTATGTAGATCCCGAATCTGTCTGGAGTACGTTTTCCGCATCCATGTTCACGTCAGAAAAAACCATTCTTGCCTGGTTCTCGGATGATATCTCGATTGTACTTCCGGTATTCTGGAATCTGGTAAGATCACGGAGCAGTTCCTGACCTGAATTGGCTTCTTCGAAATCTTCTGAATCCGAAGAGAGTGGGCCGATGTTTCCCAGGGCCCTCATCTGTTCGCCGCCGTGAAGAAGGACATTAAGCTGTTCGATGGTCATGGTTCCCGAATTCAGTGAACTTATAGTGATTGATGTATCCGGTGAGATGACATCAGAGTTGAAGTTCGTTCCGGATTCTGCAGCGATCTCAAGAGAGGATTCAGCCTGCGAGTTGTTTACCGGTTCAATTATCGGGTCGCTTCCGCCTGCCGATGCTAAATCAAACAGGGCGACTTCTGTGGTCGATGAAACGGGCGTCATCTGATAAATCATAGTGTGAAGCTGTCCGGGAAGGGTAGTACAGGATTGTACATCGGTTTCGTATCCATCCGCCATTATGGTGAAGCTGTATGTCTGGCCGCTCAGGAGATTGTCCTGAATGTAGGGGGCCGAACCGACGTAGTTACCGTTCATAAAAATAAGAGCACCCTCAGGTTCCCCCTGCACGAGTACAGAAGCCATGTTTTCCTGTCTGACATTATCGAGCAGTCTTCTAAGCTGAGGGTTTTCCCAGGGTCCCAGATCATAGTAGGGGTCAAGCTGCAGCAGGCTGTAAAATGAAGATTCGGTTTTTGCGGGTTCACCTATACCGAAATAGGCAGCTCCCAGCCTGTGGTAAGTCCTTATCTCATCATCCAGAGATAAGTTTCCACCTGCAAGAAGAGCTTCCAGCGCGGTTATGCTGCCGTTCATATCCCCCCTGAGATACAGCTCGATTGCCTCATCCAATGTGGAAACCTGACTGATAAGGGATATTAACAAACACAATAATACATTAATCACTAAACCCTCCTTCATAAAAAATGAAGCAGAAAAAGACAATCGTCAACCGATATCTTGCAAGCTTGACGAAGAGCCTTTCAGGAACAATTTTTCATATGTGGTGTTAATACCATATGAATCGGAGGTGCATATCAAGTGAATCATATAAAAAGAAGTGCAAAACCAAGAATTAAACGAACAAACACATTCATTGTATCTGTTGTTATTACAGCTGTTATCGTATCGGGGTGCTGGAATCCGTTTTCTCCTGATACTGGAGATAAACCTCCACCCCCCCAGTACCACAATCCAGTTGACAGCGCTTACAAAGTTCTCGAAAATCTTGAATACGCATACATCAGCCGTGATATAGGTCATTATCTTAATTGTTTCAGGGACGATTTCGAGTTTCATCTTCTTGAGGTAGACTGGAATGATTACAATGATGACGGTATACTCGATAAGTACTGGGGGCTGGATCAGGAGGAGGCGTTCCATATCCTCATGTTCAATAATGTATCTTCCATCGATCTCACCCTTGACGGAATCCAGCAGAGTCCCTGGACAGGCGACCCCACCGGCCAGTCTTATCAGCTGCCACGCACCTTCGATCTGAAGGTTTATACTGACGAAGCTCAATCAAGCGGTTTCAGGGCATCAGGTTCCGCTCTTTTCATCTGCCGCCCGGATACCAATACAGGCGAATGGTATATCTGGCAGTGGTGGGACCAGTCCGATACATAAACATAAAACTGATTACACTCTGCAGTGAATTTTAGTCTGGTGTTTTTCAGTCTTGTACTGACAGCATTTGGTTCATCTCAGGATGATACAGGAGCGTGGTGGGTATTCTTTAACAACAGAGGCCCCGATGTCGAAAGCAGGCTTGAAGCTGAAACTATCGAACTGCATGATTCCCCATCTTACGAAAGACGGATTTCCGTCGGTTTGTTTACAGCAGATGAACTGGACCTTGAACCATGGTCCGGATATGTTGAACAGGTAGCCACCGCAGCCGTATGCCGAAGTATCAGAACCGAATCAAAATTCCTTAATGCAGTGAGTATAAATGCAGCAGGCGGCAGCCTAGAAGAAATTCTTGCGCTACCTTTCGTTGATCATGTACAGCCGGTATCCTCCAGTACTTTCCGAATGCCTGAATTTCATGAGTATACAGGTAATTCCGTGGGAGTGACCGCATTACAGCTCGAGCAGATCGAACTTGATGAACTTCACAGCCGCGGCTGGACAGGAGAAGGAGTCATCATAGGTGTTCTGGATTCAGGTTTCAATCTGGTACATGCTGTTTTTCAGGATATTGACGTTATTAAAATGTACGATTTTGTAGACGATGACACTGATCCGTCACAGCAGCCCGATGATCCTCCCGGACAGTCTGATCATGGTTCTGCTGTTCTGTCGATCCTCGGAGGGTATGTTAAGGATGCTTTCTGCGGTGGTGTTCCCGACGCATCGTTTATTCTTGCGAAAACCGAAGATATCAGTAGTGAATACCAGGCAGAGGAGGATTACTGGGTTCAGGGTCTTGAATGGATTGAACTCAGCGGCGGTGAACTTGTAAACAGTTCCCTTGCCTATATAGACTGGTACACCTACTCAGACCTTGATGGAAATACCGCAGTGACTACCGTAGCAGCGGATGCTGCGGCTTCAAGGGGAATGATGGTTTTCAATTCTATCGGAAATTCGGGTCCCGAGTCCGGATCTCTTCTTGCGCCGTCAGACGGCGATTCAGTATTCGCGGTAGGAGCCGTTGATGTTGTTGGGAATGTCACACAGTTCTCTTCCAGAGGACCCACTTACGATGGGCGAATAAAGCCGGATGCGTGTGCCCTGGGGCAGAACGTCAGCCTTGCATTTGCGGGTACTTCAGAATACTCCCAAGGGAATGGTACTTCTTTTGCGGCACCCCTGGTGTCCTCCTCAGCCGGGGCTTTGTACGGTGCGCATCCTGAGTGGTCACTGATTGAGATTATGGAAATCCTTCGATTGACTTCCTCTCAGAACGAATCTCCGAATAACAGCACAGGATACGGTATCATTAACGCATATGCGGCTTTGAAATATCATTCTGTAACAGGATCAGTAAGATACAGTCTCTCCGGTGAGTATATCCCGGAATATCCACTTGTTCTGATCATGGGTGATTCCACGTACCTGATCGAGACGAATCGGTCGGGATGGTTCGCATTCTGTCCGGGTGAGCTTGGTGAATATTTTATTAACGATGGTGGAGGAGACGGTTCGATAATACCTGTAACCGGAATCCTCGGAGCTGAAGGGGTGGAAATAGAGGTTTTTGTTGATCAGATGCCTGCTACAGCTGCTCCCTCTGCTTATCCCAACCCTTCAACCGACGGTATTTACGTTGGATTTGATATAATAACCGGCCCGGTAGATATAGAGTTGACCATATTCGATCTTACGGGAAAGATGATTTATAAGTCGGTAAGAAGGAGGGTTGGCCCCGGTTCATTCAGAGCGCCGCTTTCCGGAGAGGCGTTCTACTGGAATGGAATATGCGGTGATGGCAATCCTGCGGCATCCGGTATATATATTGTCAAACTAAGAACAGGTGATGATATGTATTTGCTGAAATGTTCTCTGGTTAGGTAATTCAATTACATTTGGAATAACTTTTGATTTGACACTAGTTAATAATTAACAAGGGAGGAAATTTATGAAAATGTTGGCTTTGCTGGTGTTGGTGATCAGTGCGGTCACCTTCGCTCAGCCACAAACATTCAGATCGATGTCTACAGGCGGAATGATCCTTGATGACCTTGATCAGTGGTACTCAGGGATGCTGTTTCTGCAGCCGGTGCCTGACAGGCTGCTGGAGATTGAAGGCATAAGGGTTTATTCAGGGCTTTCTAACCTTTCAACAGGTACCGACATGGTATTTGAAGAAACTGACAGTACGCGGGGAGGTTTCCTGATTGGCGGAAGCTACGCGCCGTCAGGTTCGCCATTCGGGCTGGGGATTCTTACGGAATTCATGAAGGACCGGTTTTATGAAGACTTGTCTCTCCTGGGTCCCGGAGGCACACCATACATTACAGCACAGGGATCCATTGAGGGAACCTGGTCTGAATATATCGATACAAACGGCGACGGAACGCTTGATTCAAGACATACCGTTCATGAAACAGCCGAAGCAAGAACCGATTCATCATTGACTTCAACAGGTGTCTACGGAGCCTATGCCGTGAATGAGTCACTGAGATTCGGTCTTGGCGTGTCCTATATGACAAACAGTATTGAAATGCTGGATGAGGATGATAACAGATCCATCGCGATTACCGATTCTAATCTTGTAACCGGTGTTGAGACATATACCATGAATTCTATTGGAGAAGGCTCTTTTAAGGATGACAGAAATGGCCTTGAAATATCCGTGTCGGCCACAGGGGCGGCAACAGACAAGATGGATATAGGAGGGATGTTCATGTTTTCATCCCTTTCATCGGACATTTCTTACCAGTCTGAGCTTTCCGGAACAGAGAATTTCCTTCCAGGACAGAGCGGTGTATACGATTACGCAACATGGAGCGAGTCGGAAAATTACTCGGTTTCACCCGGAGGAAACAAATTCGGCGGCGGACTGGATATGGAACTAAGGCTTGATGAGAAATGGACCCTGGAAGCTTCAGGAGGATATTACACTACCAGCCTGAACGGAAGCTCCGACCAGTATTCCAGTAGTAACGATGCGTCTTACATTGTCACTATCGGATCCTTCATCGATTCCACGATCACCGATATGAATGGTTCCGGCGAAACCGAGATTGATGTCAGTAATGATCTTTTTGCTGCTGGGACCAAGCTGACACTTGACTCCTCTGAGAAATTCACCATCAGCATGGGCGCGGTGTTTTCGATGTACGATAACAGTGGTACGGTCTGGATCGAATCCAGCAATAGTGAAGTTGAGACACACTCCGATGGAGACGATGAGTTCGCCGACCCCGATGATTATATTTCTACCTCAACATGGACACAGACGGAGGAAACCATTTCGACAGTTAATACCAAAAGGATATCCATTCCTGTTGGACTGGAGTTCGAAGTGTTGACAAAAGTCTACGCAAGGCTGGGAGCAAGCCCTGCATTCGTGTGGGAGACGGAAAACGAAACAACATCACTTATTGAGGCATCACCTGTTGTCGTTCATACCGTATACGGTGATGGTAACGAACAGCAGTCCGTTGAAAGTCCGTACGATACTGTGGATGGTACACTTGTTGAAACCGACGAGACATATACGGATATACCCTACTCCTACGGAGTTGGATACATGCCTAACGAATATATACAGATCGATTTGATGGGTCTTGGAGACAATTTTGATCAATGGCGTCTCTCAGCGACTCTGTCATTTTAACAGATTGAAGAGGGATATACAATGAAAGTGATAACAGCGTGTATGATTGCTTTGATCTTTCTGGGTTGTGCCGAGGACAACCCCTTCAAAGCCGATCCTGAAGTACAGTGGGAAGGCGGAAACGAACATCCGCACATAGATATGGCCGGGACGGAGAGCGGCGGATTAGGTAATTATCAGTTCAGCGACCTTGATCCTGAAACCAATGGAATTCAGGATGCGGTGATACTGAACTTTGACAAGGATATTGATCCTTTAACAGTTACGGCTGCTTCATTCGAAATGATTGAAACGAGCCCGGGGACAGGTTCCATTCAATTCGAAAGTATCAGTTACTATCCGGAGAACGGAACAGCAGTGCTTGCGGGAACCTTCTCCGATGATACAGCCTACCTTCTTACGGTTACCGCCGGGAGTATACTGGATATTACTGGAAACGAGCTGGATCCCAATCACAATGCTATATATGATGGCTCTCCGTGGGATGACAGACTGATTACGTTCTTTGCCGGATCGGCAGAAATGCAAGACATTACACCCCCGTACGTTTTTAACAATTTTCCCAATGTAGGGAATGTAGGCAACCTTCTTGCCCAGCCGAGAGTTTCCTTTGGCGATGGCCCCATGGATGTATCTCAGCTTACACTGAGTAATTTTACCATGGTAAAAACTGCCGATTTATCCCCTGTAGATCTGCAGATACTATCCGTAACACCAACTGGAATCACTACTGTACCTGCGGACAGCCTGTCCTACGGAACCAGATACACAGTAAGGCTATCAGCCCAGATAGCTGATTCCGCTGGAAATTACCTTGATACGAACGGTGACGGTTACGTCTGGCCCAACGAACCGGATCTTGTATGGGATTTCAAGATCGTGGATGATTCAACTACTCATAGTGCACCACCCGCAGTAGACCAGGCAACTCTGTTAACTGGAAATGTTTGTGTACGTATTGAGTTTGAACAGAGTCTGACCGGTGATGATGTGGTCATGGATTCGGAAACGTTTATCGCTGCCAACATTCAGGTAATCGATGATAAAGGTTCAATTCCCATTAACTTCGAAACCAGTGTGAATCCGTCGGCAGTGAACTGTATGCTTCAGCGTAATGCTGAGGGGACTGTTATTTTGTTCGTATCATACAGGGTTGCTGATGAATATGGGAACCTGCTTGATGGAAATCATGATGGGCTTGGCGGTAATCCCGAAGAGGATGACTGGTGGGGGACCCTATAGGATCGCATGGTTTTACGTTCAATAGCAATACTGGTTCTGATAGGCATGCTCTGGCTGCTGGGTGTCATAGATCTTGAAACCCTTCCCTGGCACTCGAATGAATTTCAGATATGCGGAGTCACCGTATTGTTATATCTTTTCTGGAGCGCGTCTGAATCGAAGTACAGGGGAGACTCTGAAAGCCTCCCCTATATCGTTTTCTATGCTGTCCTTCTGGTCAGTGCAGTGGACAGTTTTCTTCTGGAACTTACGACTTACGATTCACTCTGGATTCTTCGCTGGGCAGGGGTGGTTCTGTTTGCTGCAGGATCTCTCATTCGTGTGGCAGCTTACAGGAGTAGATCTGTGAATAATCTCAGACTTGGTAGATACCTTCAGCTTGCCGGCCTGCCTGTTGCCCTCGGCAGTATAACCGGAACAGTTGTTGCTCTCGCTGCTGGTATTCCAGGTTCTATACATGAAGAACTGGACAGGCCAGATGAAGAAAGCGGCATATGAAAGTTCTTCTGCAGCGGGTTTCCAGAGCCTCAGTATCAACGAATGGCAGTATTGCAGGTGAAATAGGCCCCGGATTGCTTGCTCTCGCAGGTTTTGGTAAATTGGATACCGAAGAAGATCTTGAATGGATGTCGAGGAAGATAACAGGTTTGAGGATATTTCCCGACTCGAACAACAGCATGAATCTTTCCGTAAATGATATCAACGGTGATATACTTATCGTAAGCCAGTTTACACTGCATGCGAATTTAAAAAAAGGAAAACGCCCCAGTTTCATAAAAGCCGCTTTGCCTGAAAGAGCCGAGCTGCTCTATAATCTTTTCATCGAAATTGTATCCCACTCTGGACTCAAGGTTCAAGCGGGCATATTTGGGGCAATGATGGAAGTCAGCCTGGTCAACGACGGGCCTGTGACCATCATGATTGATTCCCCCTCGGAACGGACCAGCTAGAATGTGGTGGTATCCCGTCGAATCTCCCCTTGTTCTCGCCAGTAGATCTCCAAGGAGAAGGGTAATACTTGAAATGGCTGGAATCCCGTTTGTTCAGATACCGGGAAATGTACACGAAACATGGATGGAAGGACAACCGGATTACATTGTCCAGTACTGGGCAAGGAAGAAAGCGGAGAATGTAAGCACTTCGATCAGTAATGATCCTGTTCTGGGTGCGGATACTATAGTAGCGCTGGAGGGGGAACTTCTTGGAAAACCGCGTAATGAAGAACAGGCTGCTGACATGCTTGGCAGGCTTTCTGGAAAATGGCACTCGGTATTCGGCGGAATCTGTGTTATCTGGCCGGAAAAGGGAATTGATATGCAATTCGCTGAGGAAACAAAGGTCAAATTCAGAAACCTCAGCACCGATGAAATAAAGGCGTATATTTCTACCGGAGAACCGCTTGACAAGGCAGGGGCTTACGGGATACAGGGATACGGCAGTTTACTTGTGGAACGGATCGAAGGATGTTATTTCAATGTAATGGGTTTACCTGTTTCCAGGTTCGTTCATGAATTAAGGGATAGCCTTCTGAATGGGGAATGATACGTCTCAGATAGCTTATTGTGGATTGAACTGTGATGAATGCCCTGCATATATGGCAACTCTCAGTGGATATAAATACTCTAAAGAAAAGATCGCTCAGGAGTGGTCGAAGATATATGATGCGGATATTAGTCCTGAAGACATTAATTGCAGTGGTTGTAACTCAAAGAAAGGTATTCATTTTTCTCACTGTTACGAGTGTTCCATTCGTCTCTGTGCGATAGAGCGGAGCATTGATACCTGTGCTGACTGCGAAGAATTTGCCTGCGTTGATCTGAAAGATTTTTTCGAACTGGTTCCCGAAGCAAAACAAAACCTTGAAAAGCTAAGAAATAAGGGGCCCGGGCCTAACATCTAAACATTTGTAGCAGATATTACAATAGAAACAATAATGGGGCCGGGCCTAACACCTAAACATTTGTAGCAGATATTACAATCGAAATGTTTAGATGTTAGGCCCGGCCCCTGATAACGCAAGTTGACAGTTTTTACAATATTGTCTATCAATTAACCTACAAGAATCATCAGCATCTATGGTTATAAATTTCCATACGGCCGATGTCTTTTGCGAATTAGTGTAAATGCGGAGAGATGTCCGAGCTGGCCGAAGGAGCACGGTTGGAAACCGTGTAGAGCGTGTATTCGTTCTCGAGGGTTCGAATCCCTCTCTCTCCGCCACCTTGGCTGAAATTTTGTAAATACCGGTTATGCCAGCAAACTTTGCATTTATCAGGGAGGAAACATGTCCGATACATTTACTGGCGAAACTTACAACACTCTATGTAATGATGCCGAAGGATATTTAGCAAACGAGTCTCCAGAACAGGCCAGAGAGTTACTTCAGAAGGCAATATCTCTTATTGGAACCAGACCCAGAGGCAGGAGCCTGCTTGCCGACACCTGCATGAGCATGGAATTGTGGGCTGAAGCGAGATCACAGCTCGAGATTCTCATTACACTCGATGAGGGAAACATCAACAATAATTTCAGACTTGCTCAGGTTCTTGAAGAGCTGGGAGAATACCAGCTGGCCCTGGACAATTTCAGTGTAGTACTTGATGATGATCCTGATCATCATGGCGCCAATGTGGCCATTAAGAGAATTGAGGCCAGAACGAATGACTCTGGAGTCAACCTGGCAGACATTTTCAATTCGCCCAAGGGTGCAAAGTCTGAGGAAACCAGCATTCCTGATTATGAGAAAGACAATTTCAAGGAGGAAATCCAGATATTTCCAGATGAGCCATCAGATAATATTTTTGCGGATTCCGAAGAAAATGAAGAAGCCAGTGTGGATTTACTTCTGCAAAATATTGGGATATCCAGTAATTCGACGGAAGAGGAAGAGAATGATGTTTCAGAACTGCTTGAGAATATAGGTGTATCCACTTCTCAGGCCCTGCAGTCTGCTTTTGCTGATTCGGACGAATCCGAAAGAGAAGGTACTACTGAACTGCAGGAAGATACCGGAGAAAAGAAAGAAGAAGTGAAGAAACCTCTGCATAGCCTGGATGAGATATTCGGAGCAACATCATCTACCGATGAAGAGGAGACAGCGGTCGAACCTGAGGTTGAGGAACGCGAGGAAGAGGAAGCTGAGCCGGGTGTCGAGGTACCTGAGGTTGAAGAAACAGAGCCTGAAGCAGAAGAGCCCGGAGAAGAAGAACCTGAAGAAACGGATAAAACGTCCCCCTTTGTTCCGAGTGGGAAAGATACTGTTGAATCATCGGATTTTTCCTTTAGCTCCAGTAAGACACTGGAATCTATTTTTAATGCCCCGAAGCCGGAAGAGAAGCTGAAAGAGGAAACCGTTGAAACAGTAGCTGAAGCTGAGGAACCTGAGGAAGAAGAAGCTGAAGAGGTCGCCAGGGAAGAAGAACCGGTAGCTGAAGCTGAGGAACCTGAGGAAGAAGAAGCTGAAGAGGTCGCCGGGGAAGAAGAACCGGAAGCTGAAGCTGAGGAACCTGAGGAAGTCCCGGTGGAAGATACGAGTACCCTGACAGTTGTTATGAAACAGGATGCGGATTTTCGTATTGATCCATGGTCCCCCGAATCAGGGCTTATTACCATTCACATGACTTCGGGAACGGTGAGTTTAAAGAAATCCATGCTTTCCATCTACGAGAAACCACTGAAGATCCAGCCTTCAGAAAAAGGGACAATCGAGCTTTCAGGAGAAGGAACCTTCCTGCTGAACTGTGGTCCTGAAGAGCCCTTGATAGTTGAAGTGAAAGAGAATATGGTTATCCGGAAAGACGCAGTGGTTCTCCATACCGGGACACTCACTACTGAGTTGCTGGATATTACTGATAATGATTCCATTTACGTAATCAAAGAGAAAACCAGAGAAAAGGCGATATTCATTGCTGATCACCCCGTGAGAATCATTCTCCTTGGGGGTAATAACCGTATCTTTTACGTCAGGACAACATCTATTATTGCAGCCGATCCTGAAATACTGCTCTCTCATGCTGGAACTCCCGAAGGTTATACTGAAGTAACCGGCCTTGGAAAGGTTTACCTCATCGAGTGAGGCTGATAAGCATACTGAAGGTCTGGTTATTTGCAGGGAATATAGATCAGGGTTTATTGTGGGGATGTAGCTCAGTTGGAAGAGCGCTGCCTTCGCAAGGCAGAGGTCGGCGGTTCGATCCCGCTCATCTCCACCATTCATTTCACTCGGAATAAAACCATGAAAAATCTTTTGAATCAGAAACACATCCGATGACTTACTTGCTTCTATATGAAAGCCGGTAAATATTGAAGACCGGAAAGCGGATTGAAATATCCTGGGTGAACCAGCCCGGCCGTTTGATATCAAGAATGGAATCGTTCGCAGACGGTTTTCAGGGCTCAACAGCTATTGCCAGTGTTACTGCAGTTGCTGAAAACAGATCGCAGAATTCAGATTGTGCTGAGAATGCAGTTGCCGTTCTACGAGATACATTTGCGGAAGGCGTTGCTTACGGTGTCGTGGATGTATTGAAGGATGCTATTGACGAGATCAATGCCGTAGCTTTGGAAGGAGATCAAGATCCCTGTTCACTGGCTGCCGCAGCCGTTCTGGGAGACGAGGTTTGGGTTTACAGTACGGGAACCTGCCGTGCGTTCATGTCGGGTGCGGAATCGGGCGGCAGAGGATTGGAAAAGGTCGTAGACCTTTCCTCTCATGGAATAGAATACTTCAAACTGAAACCAGGACAGTCGATCATTATCGTAACCCATGGTCTGAGAAAACTCATGGGATCCGCAGCTGCTTTGAGTTACTCTTCACGCTGCAAAAAACCTCTTTCCTTCTGTTTGTCCGAGATGGTAAGAGAGACAAGGATAAGGTTCCGGAAAAAGGGTGGATCTGTTGCTGCAGTAAGGTTGTGCATTGGTTCCAGCAGGATGAACCTGCCAGTAAGGAAATTAGTAATTTGCTTATTTGCTGCAGTACTTGCAGTTGTTTCTGCATTTTTCATATTCTGCTACATGAGTGAGGAGAATAATGCAAATATCCAGGCAGATTCCTCATTCACAGATGAAACCGTGATGCCCCTGGACTGAGATATCTGCAACAGCCCTCTTCTCTAGTTTAATATACGTAGGTATATTCCAACCGCCGGCCGTGCTAGGCGGGGAGCTAGCGGTGCCCTGTACCCGCAATCCGCTACAGCGGGGCCGAAACATCTGTGCGGCAATGCGCAGTGAGTCTGTATTTCTGTAAGTGGTGTTGATGACCAGGACCTGTGCGGCGTCAGCCTGTGAATTCCGTCAGGACCGGAAGGTAGCAGCGGTAAATGGTGTCTGTCGGGCGATACAGGTAAACCTGATCTGAGCTGGCTGCATTATGCATCTCGTGAGGCTTGTCCAACAGATATGTACGGCCGGTATTATCCGAAACGGAGGAATTTTTGAGTTATCTGGTTTTTGCACGGAAATGGCGTCCTCAGACATTTGATGAGGTAATGTCCCAGGACCACGTAACCATTACGCTGAAAAACGCAATCGATACGGGAAGAATAGGCCATGCTTATCTCATGACCGGCCCGAGGGGTGTAGGCAAGACTACTACTGCCAGAATTTTTGCAAAGGCTCTCAACTGTGAAAACGGTCCCACTTCAAAACCCTGCCAGACGTGCGATTCCTGCAGGAGTATCACTGCGGGTAATCATATAGATGTCATGGAAATAGATGGGGCAAGCAACAGGGGTATCGATCAGATAAGAGACCTTCGGGAAAAAGCGCGTTACGCAACTGTCTCGGCAAGATACAAAATTTATATCATCGATGAAGTCCACATGCTTACAAACGAGGCTTTCAATGCTCTTCTGAAAACTCTGGAGGAACCACCGGAATCAGTTATTTTCATTTTTGCGACAACTCAACCGAGAAAAGTTCCCGATACGATTCTCAGCAGATGCCAGAGGTTCGATTTCAGGCGCATCCCGGTATCCGATATGTCGGAATATCTGAAAAGGGAAGCTTTAAAGGAGGAAATCACTTTAGACAGCACAGCCCTGAGTTTGGTGTGCAGGGCAAGCGGAGGAAGCATGCGGGATGCGCTTTCGCTGATGGATCAGCTTGTCAGTTTCTCCGGTAATGACATAAAGGGTGAAGAAGTCGCAAAACTTCTTGGCATGGTGGAAACAGACCTGCTTGCCAATATCACATCAGGCATGCTTGCAGGGAATACTTCGGAAGCCATTGATCAAGTGTCCAGTGCTCTTGCAGAGGGGTACAGTGTAGATGAACTTCTTGATGCCCTTATTATTTTTCTACGAAATTTCCTGTTGACTGTTACCGGTGCTTCAAACAGCCTCAGCGATGTTCCGGAATCAGAAAGAAGACTGCTTCTGGAAATGTCGGAAGGCCTTCCCGATGTGGCGGTTCTCAATATTCTTAGGATACTAAGCGGCGCTGCCATTGAAGTAAGAAGAAGCAGCCTTCCCCGGGTAACACTGGAAACGGCCATAATGACAGCATCGAAACTGTCCAGAGTATTTTCTATAAGTGATCTGCCCCCGGTAGCAAAAAGATTTATTGAAAAACGAGAGAAAACTGAACAAGTGACTTCACCGGAAAAAGAAATTTCTGCCATTGAGGCCGAACCTTCGCCAGCGGAAAAGCATCAATTAAAGGAAGAAATTGCCGAAAAAAACGAAGCAGACGAAGCTACTGCGGATATAACGGAAGATAAAGATCTGAAACAGAAAAACACCGCAGATGATGAAATCGATGAAGAGAAAGAAAAAAAGACATCCCAGGAGGTTCTGGGACTCTTTGATGCCGTCTGACCAACGGAGATTATTCGGGAGGATAAATGAATCAGAAGCAACTGAAAACTATGATGGCACAGGCACAAAGAATGCAGACCGGAATGTTGAAAGCCCAGGAAGAACTTGCCGATGAAAGAGTTGAGGGAACAGCCGCTGATGGTCTTGTCAAAGCAGTAGTTACAGGACAGGGAAAACTGGTTGGGCTGACGATATCTCCGGAAACCATTGATCCGGACGATGTGGAAATGCTGGAGGATCTTATCCTTGTGGCGGTGAAGAATGCTGTGGACGAAAGCAAAAAACTCTCGGAAGACAGAATGAATGCTCTGGGAATACCCGGCATTGGAGGCCTGATGTGAGTTCTGTCCTCTTTGACAGGCTCACAGAACAGCTTCAGAGACTTCCCGGTATTGGCAGGAAAACAGCGATGAGGCTGGCCTTCAATATTGTTGACAGCAGAGAACTTGCCAGGGACCTTTCCGAAGCACTCCAGCAGGTATGGCAGAATGTAGGCGAATGTTCAATATGCAGGAATATCACCGAGAAAGACGTATGTGATATCTGTTCTAACAGCTCCCGTCTTGATTCGATCTGTATTGTTCATAATCCCGCAGACATGAGGGCAATTGAGGACGCAGGGCTTTACAGGGGTAAATACTTTGTGCTTCACGGGTTTCTTGCGCCGCTTGACGGCATTGGCCCCGATGAACTGGGAATTGACAAACTTCGAAAGATGATCGACAGATTCGAGGTTGATGAAATTATTCTTGCTCTTGATTCAACAGCTGATGGAGAAGCCACATCTTCGTACATTGCAAGAATTCTAGAAAAAAGCCGGGTTTCGGTAACAAGACTTGCCAGGGGGCTTCCTCCCGGTGCGTCCATTGAATTTGCTGATTCCCTGACACTGAGCCAGGCCTTCCAGGGACGACAGAAAGTCTGAACAGGTGCAGTTGAACTGGCCTAACCGTTTATCCATTATCAGAATACTGTTAAGTCCACTTTTTATGGTTCTTCTTATTGACAACAGGCAGGAATCGAGGATTGCCGCACTTATAGTATTTGTGGTAGCCTCACTCACGGACCTTTACGACGGATATCTCGCAAGAAAATACGGGTGGATCACCAACCTGGGTAAATTCCTTGACCCGCTGGCGGACAAACTGCTGATAGCCCTGGCGCTGATAGGCCTGAACCAGATAGACCTTGTTCCCGGCTGGGCTTTATATCTTGTAATAGGAAGGGAACTTCTTGTTACCGGGCTCAGATCCATCGCAGCCTATGCAGGGGTGCTTATTCTCCCATCCAGAATGGGAAAATACAAAACATCAGCCCAGATGCTTTCCATGATCTGCTATCTGCTCTTCTCCGTGCTCTATCATGACAGTAATGGAAGGATTGGTTTCCTTAACATCGGTGGTATGGATCTTTCCTCCGGGATGGATCTTCTTCTGTTTTCCGCCGATATTCTTCTGCTTGTGGCAGTACTCCTGTCCCTTATATCGGGCGCGGATTATTTCTGGCGCAACAGGTCGATACTGAAAAGACTGGTTCAGTGAAGTTTCGTATACCGTCAGTCGGCATCGTTGTATCTACAGTTTTTTGGGCCGGTTACATCCCTGTTGCTCCAGGAACCGCTGGCAGCCTGGTTTCTGCTGGATTGTACATCGTGCTTCAGCCTGGCGGGCTTCTTCCATGGGTGCTTTGTGCGTTTTTTCTTGTACTTGGTTACTGGGGAAGCTATGCCGGCAGAAAAAAATGGGGAGGGGATCCATCGAGAGTTGTTATTGATGAATTTGCCGGATGCTGGATATCGTGTCTGGCGGTTCCATCAGATTGGGGAATTGCAGGTATTGCCGCTGCTTTCGTGCTTTTTAGAATTTTTGACATTTTTAAGCCCTGGCCTGTATCAGTTTTCGACAGAATGAAATCAGCTGCCGGGATCCTTCTCGATGATGTCGCTGCAGGTATTATGGCTGCTTTTATTATTATCGTTGGAAATCTTGTCTATGGAATTTTATAACGCTGAACTCGTGAAGCGAATAGGAAGTATCATGCTGAAGGCGGGGAAAACCCTTTCAGCAGCTGAATCCTGTACAGGTGGATTGGTTGGAATGCTTCTGACTTCCGTTCCCGGATCTTCACAATGGTTCAAAGGTGGTATAATAGCCTATTCAAACACTGTAAAGACCGATATTCTTAATGTTTCCTTCTCTGTAATAGAAGAAAACGGTGCGGTCAGTAAAGAAACCGTACTGGCCATGGCCGCTGGCGTAAGGAAACTGATCGGAACTGATTTTTCGGTTTCCATATCCGGAATAGCGGGGCCCGGTGGCGGTACAACCGAAAAGCCTGTGGGTACTGTCTGGATAGCCGTACGCGGCGAGAAGTCAGTTTCCGCTGAAACGAAGAGATTCGCTGGAAAACGTGACGTGGTCAGAAGGAAGGCGGCTGACTATCTTCTTGAAAAGTTGTACGCATTCCTTAAGGAAGAGGTGAAGTGAGGATATTCGCAGCCCTGGAACTGCCTCAGAAAGTTATCAAAGGGATAACTGACTGGCAGAAGCCGCTTATGTCACGTTATTCATCTCTTAAATGGGTCAGGGGAGACCGCATGCATCTTACGCTGCGGTTTTTTGGCGATATTCCTGAATCCGGGATTGAAAGGATTCATGAAATTCTCTCCTTATGGCATCCCGGTCCTATGAAATTCTCCCTTAGCGGCATCGGTACATTCGGCAGAAGCAGTTCACCTTCGGTATTCTGGCTTGGAGGAGACTTTCCGGTGGAAATCTCCGAAATATCAGGAGAGCTTGGCCAGGTTCCAGATGAAAAAGGAAGAAAAGGTGAAAAGAGGTTCTTTCCGCATCTTACCGTTGCAAGACGAAAGGATTCTTCGGAATTGCCGGAACTTGATCTGCCCGATGAAATAACTGGGGTGTTTACCGAAGCAGCTGTTATTAACAGCAGATTGACCTTAAGAGGTCCAGAATACACATTTCTTAATAGATACGATTTACATTAAGCTGAAAGGTTGATCCAATGGCTGGAAAAAAGAACATTTCCGCGGACAAGGAAAAGGCGCTTAAGGCTGCCTTCCATCAGATTCAAAAGCAATTCGGGCAGGGAGCCTTGATGAGGCTTGGCGAAAACACGCATATGCAGGTGGATGTCATTCCAACCGGTTCGATTTCACTGGATGCCGTTCTCGGTATCGGAGGCATTCCCCGGGGAAGGGTTACCGAGATATATGGAGCAGAAGCATCAGGCAAGACAACACTGGCTCTTCACATAATAGCAAGCGCCCAGAAATTAGGCGGGGAAGTTGCTTTTATTGATGCTGAACATGCTCTTGATCCTGTCTATTCGAAGAATCTGGGAGTGAATATTGACGATCTTCTTGTATCGCAGCCATCCAATGGAGAGCAGGCCCTTGAGATAACCGAGATGCTTGTGAGAAGCAATGCGGTTGATGTAATAGTGATAGATTCCGTTGCAGCCCTTGTTCCAAGAGCTGAAATAGAAGGAGAAATGGGCGACAGCCATGTAGGTCTTCAGGCACGTCTGATGTCCCAGGCTCTCAGGAAACTCACAGGTGCTGTTTCCCAGTCCAATTGCGCTGTAGTGTTCATCAACCAGATACGTATGAAAATCGGTGTAATGTTCGGGAATCCCGAGACCACTACCGGAGGAAGAGCTCTGAAGTTCTACAGCAGTGTTCGGCTGGATGTGAGGAGAATTGCCTCGATAAAGAACGGGGATGAGGTAATAGGCAGCCGCACAAGGATTAAAGTGGTTAAGAACAAGCTTGCCCCTCCCTTCAGGAAAGTTGAATGTGACATACTTCATGGCTTCGGTATTTCCTATGAAGGAGAGCTTATCGATCTGGGTCTTGACAATGAATTGATTTCGCGCAGGGGTACGTGGTATTCCATGGGAGATACTCAATTGGGCCAGGGCCGGGAGAAGAGCAGGCAATTCCTTGCGGACAATCCTGAAATAGCCGCTGCTCTTGAAGCTGATCTCAGGAAGGTACTTGATATACCCGGACCGAACAAAAATTCCGAAGAGAAGCGCGAGGAGAAAAAATAGCAGAACTTCCCGTAGAAGAAATTATCAGTATCAGAAAAGGATGGCAGCTTGTTGTCACTTCGGATGGAACATGGATGCTTCCAGTGAAGAGTGTTACCGCTATGGAACTTCATCCTGACGCAATTGCGGATTCTGCGAAAATCCGGGAAGCTGCCCTCAGAGAACAACCGCCGGCGGCACGCAACGACACGGAGAGATTCCTTTCCAGGTCTGAGCATACCATGCATCAGCTCAGATCCTATCTCATTAAGAGAAAATACCTTGAAAAGGTAGCCAGCGATACACTGAAATGGGCTGAACGCAACGGCCTGGTAGATGACAGGCGGTATGCTTCAATCTACATCCGAAGCCATTCACATAATTCACTAATGGGAAATTTCAGGATAAGAATGGAGCTTAAGAAGCGTGGCATTTCCGACAGTATAACGGACGAATTACTGTCTGAACGTGAAGAAAGTGATCTCTACCGGATTCTCGTCAAGACCATTGCTGAAAAATACGGGCATCTTGAAAAGGAGAAAGCTCTCCGCAGGGCTATGGGTTACCTGCAGAGGAGAGGTTTCCCATACGACCTGATCGGCAGGGTCGTCAATGAGGCTCTCCGAAATCCGGAGGAACAGTCAGATTGAGGAACAGATGGTATCGCTATTTCTGGACTGAACTTGGCAGAAGAATTACCGGAGCAGAAACTGAATTGCCATCGTATCTCCCGGATGAAATGGCCGATGTCCTGCATGCTGAGCTGCCCGACAAAGGTGAATTTTCCTTTCGACTGGGATCAAGGCTGTCTCCGAGGAAGGCCAGAAATATTTACGGTTATACCTGGAATGTTTTGCGAGAAAGGGGATTCAGCCGTTCTCTAAAACTGAAGCCGTGGCCCGGCGTTTCCATACTTATCCCTTTTTACAGGAACAGTATCGGAGTTATACCACAATCCTTTTCGAGAAGGATACCTCCCGAAAAAAGAGCATTGTCCCTTGTGGGAAGATCGGCTGCAGCCCTGAGTCTGGGTGTTGACTTATGGATCGTTCCCGCGAATTGGAGTGATGATGTACTGGCCATTTTCAGCAGCGGAGGTGTAAAAGCCTGTTCTCTGGACAATCTGACCGGTATATGCGAAGAGTGGTTTCCATGAATATCGTTATCGTGTGTCTGTTGATCCTCCTCCTGCCTGTGGTAGCACAGGGTGATAACAGCTTCACACCTGTAGACGAATCCGGAGACACAAATAATCTGGAAAGTGATAGTGCTTTCTTTGATATTCTGTTCCTTCAGTACAGAGGAATATTCCGGGATCTCCTTGGCAGGAGGTGTGTATATTCTCCCAGCTGTTCACACTATGGCCAGGAGACCATAGGAGCAAAGGGGCCTGTATTCGGCGTTATGATGGCACTGGAAAGGTGGACCAGGTGCAATTCGGCAGCCTTCAGTTATGGAGATTACATGATGACTGAAAAGCATAAATTGGTTGATCCGGTGGAATCCGGAAAGGACGTGACATGCTGGGGACGTTTCTTGCTGCCCTTCTGACAGTATTTCCGAATCAAGACATTGAAGAGGGTTTTGCTAATTATCTGTACGAACTGGGTGAGTACGGTATGGCTTCCAGCGAATATCTGAGAATTATTTACAGTAATGATGAAGATACACTGGCATGCCCCCTTGCCGCCCTCCGGCTTGCGAGATGCTGGCAGGAGCTGGGGCGCCGGGAAGACGCACTTCTCCTATACGGATACCTTAAAACTAATTTAATTGATGCTGAATTGAGGGCAGGTGCAATGATGGGTGCGGGGTCGGTCCTTGAGGAATCGGGTAATTATGCTGCGGCACGAGAACTGTATTCGGATGCTGCGTTTACTTCGGGAGACATTGACCTTTCAGGGAGAGCTGAGATAATGTCGTGTCTTATGGATGCAAAGATGGGTAGTTGGGAGATTTCTGCCGAGGAACTCAGAAATATTTCCGCAGCTGGAGGCCCATTCTGCGAAATTTCCGAAAACCTTGCAGTTAAAGTTGCAGAAGGAACTGACCTTTCCAGCCGCAGCCCGTTATGGTGTGGAATATCCAGTGCTCTGATTCCCGGCTCCGGTCAGGCTATCTGTGGTCATTATACCGACGGTATAATAGCATTAGGTGTAAACGGCGCGATGGCCTGGCTGTTCTACGAATCTTTGCAGGAGAGTAACACCACCACTTCGGTATTGCTGGGGTGGCTAAGCCTATCTTTTTATGGGGGCAATATTTACGGCGGTTCACGAGCAGCAGTGACATACAATTCGGCCAGAAGGCGCGAACTGCTTGATGAGGTTACCAGTGTACTTAAGGATCAGCAACGGTTCAGACCTTGACTTTCTCTTGAAATTCCTGCAGTTTAGCGGTTCCCTTCAGTATTCTCATGATCGATGAACTAATGCAGCGTTGCGGGACTTGTCGAATGTGGGAAGACCGGGATTCATGCAGCTTGCGAATTATTTTAAGCTGATTTTTTAAATTGTTGTGTTCCAGTCATATCCATCTCACGGATTGCTGGAACGATATAGCGTGTTCTATAGTGGAGGTTTTAGAAAAGTGAAGACTTATACAGCCAAAACCGGGGAAATTGAAAGAAAATGGTGGCATGTAGATGCCACCGGATATTCTCCCGGAAGATTGGCGTCAAGGATCGCTATGATTCTTCAGGGCAAGAACAAGCCGGTCTATACACCCCATATTGATACCGGTGATTTTGTTGTTGTAACAAATGTTGAGAAAATGAATTTCACCGGAAGAAAACTCGATCAGAAGGAGTATGGACGCCATACTGGATATCCCGGTGGAAGGAAAACAACAAGCATGAAAGTGATGCTTGAGAAGCATCCTGATAGAATACTGAGGAAAGCTGTCAGGGGTATGATGCCCAGGAACAGAATTGCTCGAAAACAGATCAAGAAGCTGAAGATTTTCGCGGGGAAAGAACATACACATGCGGCACAGAACCCTCAGGTTCTGGAAATCTAGCGGGCAAGGGTGGTGAAATGAAGCAGCTTATAGGAGTTGGAAGACGAAAGAGTGCTACTGCAAGGTGTTATCTGAGACCCGGAAACGGTCATATTAAGATTAATCATAGGGATCCTGGGGAATATTTCTGTCATCTCTGGCAGGAACAACATGCCTTTGAACCCCTCGAAATTGCCGGAGTCTCAAGGGACTACGATGTGATAGTAAATGTTCGCGGTGGAGGTATCTCAGGACAGGCCGGAGCAATCAGACTCGGAATAGCGAGAGCTCTGGTCGAAGCAAACCCTGACTTCAGGCCAGCCCTGAAGGCTGAAGGTATGCTCAGGCGAGACCCGAGAATTGTTGAGAGAAAGAAGTACGGGCAGCCCAAGGCAAGAAAGAGATTCCAGTTCTCCAAGAGATAAAATAACGGTAATTTGCGCGGATCTTGAATCATGAAGATTGAATTCACGCAGATTTCTTATGAGATAACACACGGTCGGTGGTGATAACCCCGGTGTCTTCATCAGAATGAAGATTGGTTCGATCAAGCCGGCCGGAGGATAACCGAAAGGAAAATACAATGGAAATACCTTCCATGAAGGAAATGCTCGAGGCTGGAATACATTTCGGCCACCAGAAAAGTCGATGGAACCCAAAGATGAAGAATTACATCTTCATGGCTCGTAACGGTATACATATCATCGACCTTAAAAAATCACGGGCACTCCTTGAAGATGCCGCAAATCTGGTTTCAAAAACCGTAGCTTCAGGCAAATGCATTCTGTTCGTAGCCACAAAAAAGCAGGGCAGAGAATGCCTTAAGGAACATGCCTTAAGATGTGGACAGTACTACGTTACCGAGCGCTGGATGGGCGGAATGCTTACGAATTTTGGAACTATATCAAAGGGTATCCAGACATTGAACGAGCTTGAGAAAGCGGAGGAAGAGGGTTACCCGGCCAGCCTTACGAAGAAAGAGATTCTCAGAAAAAAGAGGCAGAGAGAAAAGCTCGAAAAGGATCTTACGGGTATAAGAAACATGAAAAAACTCCCTGGAGTTGTAGTTGTAGTTGATATCAAGAAAGAACAGATCGCAGTCAGGGAAGCAAGAAAGCTCAATATACCCTGCATAGGTATTGTTGACACGAACTGCGACCCTACGGAAGTCGATTATCCAATTCCCGGCAACGATGATGCTATAAAATCAATATCGATGATAGTGGGAACGCTGGCCGATTACGCTCTTCTGGCTGCTGAAGGTACCAGTTCGGATGAGTCCGATGCCGCTGCTATAGCAGAGATATCCAAAGAGACAATCGAAGAAGTCAGCGAGAAGGTTGCTGCGGAAGAAGATGATAAAAAGAAGCCGGAAACCGTGAAATCCGCAAGGAAAAAGACTACCAGTAAAGCGTCTGAGAAGACTGGCGCAAAGGAATCTGATAAAGATGCAGCCAAAGTAAAGACCAAGAAAAAACCAGCTTCAAAGAAGTCCGAAAAAAAGACTGCTGCGAAAACAACTAAAAAAACTGCAGAAAAGAAAGCTCCTAAAAAGAAAACAACCAAAACAATCAAAGACGTAAAGACCGCTGAAAATACCACTTCGGATGATCCTGCTGAGAACGTGAGTACTTCCGAAGAGGGAAAGGAATCAGGTAAATAATGGGTGTTAATCTTGGTGATCTCAAGCAGCTCAGAAAGGCAACCGGAGCGGGTATGCTGGACTGCAAGAATGCACTTGATGAGAGTGATGGCAATATGCAGAAGGCTATCACAATTCTCCGGGAGAAGGGTATAAAAGTAGCATCCAAAAAAGCGTCAAGAGACGCGGATGAAGGTCTTATAGTATCCTATATTCATCCCCCGGGAAAACTTGGGGTTATGGTTGAGATCAACTGCGAAACGGATTTTGTCGCAATGACAGAGGATTTCAAGAAATTCGCAAAACAAATAGCGATGCATATTGCCGCTTACCCTCCCGTTGTTGTATCGCGGGAGGAGCTTTCGGAAGAAGCCATAGAAGCTGAGAAGAAAGTACTCCTCGCACAGCTGGAAGACTCTGGAAAGCCGCCTGAGATTATTGAGAAAATAATAGATGGCCGGATGGAGAAATTTTATCTGGAAACGTGTCTGCTCGACCAGGAATGGTCTGATGATCCTGAAGTGGGAACGGTGAAGAACGCGCTTACAGACCTGATTGGAAAGCTTCGGGAAAACATTGTGATTAAAAGATTCGCAAGGTTTTCAATAGGTAACTGATGAAAGAGGATGACCCGGCGGTCAGCGAGCGGATACTTCTCAAACTCAGTGGAGAGATACTTGCAGGCGGAGCCGGTCACGGAATAGATCAGGAAATCACAGGGAAAATTGCCAGAGCCATTCTTGATCTCGCAGATGCAGGCTGCAGTGTAGGTGTTGTCACGGGTGGAGGCAACTTCATTCGTGGAAGAGATCTTCGATCAACTGACCGTATCACCGGCGATCAGATGGGAATGCTGGCGACACTTATAAACGGTCTGGCATTAAGAGACGCGTTAAGGAAGCATGGAGGCAAAGCCACCGTGCTTTCCTCTATACCCGTTGAAGGGATTTTCGAGACGTTCACACCGGAGAAAGCCGAAGAATACCTTAATCGCGGATACGTAGTCATATATTCGGGCGGTACTGGTAACCCATGTCTCACCACTGATACCGCCGCAGCACTGAGAGCTGTTCAGACAGGATGCTCAAGGCTGCTCAAGGGTACGAAAGTAGATGGAGTGTACGATTCCGATCCAGCACAAAACCCTGACGCAAAACGATTTGATAAACTGTCATACGAAGATGTACTCAGACTTGATCTGAAGGTGATGGATGCCGCGGCAATTGCCATTTGCAGGGATGCCGGACTTCCTGTTAGTGTTTTTGATATATGGAATCCGGAGAATATAATCAGGATATTCAAAGAACCGTCAACAGGAAGCCTGATAGGAGGAATAAGCAATGATTGATCAGATTCTGAAGGATCAGAAGAGCAGAATGAAAAAGGCTGTTGAAACCACTGCAAGGGAAATGGCTGTAATAAGAACCGGAAAGGCAAGTCCTGCGCTGCTTGATAATATCCGGGTCGAATGCTGGGGAGGCCAGCATCCTATTAAACAGGTGGCCGGTATATCTGCGCCGGAACCCCGGCTGATCGTCATACAGCCGTTTGATCCATCAACGTCGGATGCTATCGTTCGGGCTATCCAGAAATCGGATCTGGGACTTATTCCTTCTGCCGACGGACCCGTTATCAGGATACCTGTTCCAAAGTTATCGGACGAACGCAGAAAGGAACTCAGCCGGCACGTTAAGAAGCTTGCTGAATCAGGTAAAACCGCAGTAAGAAACATCAGAAGAAGCGGTAACGACGAACTGCATAAGGCAAGTAAAGCCAGTGATATCACTGAGGATGAAGAGTATAAAACCCTCAGTGACATCCAGAATGTCGCAGATAAGGCTATCACCGAGATCGAGAAATATCTTGAGACAAAAGAAGCTGAAATACTCGAGGTCTGACAATATTGAATGCTGAAAGCCTTTTAACCCATGTGGGAATCATAATGGACGGCAATGGCCGCTGGGCAAGATCCCACAGTCTGAAAAGGATAGAAGGTCACAAAGCAGCAGAAAAATCCATTCATGAAGCGGTTGAATTCTGTGGTGAAATGGGAGTAAAATACCTTACCCTTTACGCATTCTCCACAGAAAACTGGAAAAGACCCAGGGCAGAAGTAAGTTTTATAATGACACTTCTTAAAAGTTTCATAAAACGCAATATTGAAAGCCTTGACGGGAACAGTGTCAGAATCAGAGCGACCGGAAGGCTTGATGATCTGCCCTCGGGACCCCTTAATGCACTGCGGAACGCGATGGAGAGAACCAGGAACAACGACGGGCTTAATCTTATCCTTGCCCTCAGCTACGGAGGCAGGGCTGAAATCACCGACGCGATGAGACAGATTGCACATGACATAGAAACGGGATTGGTAAAAGCCTCAGCAATCACTGAAGAAACTATTGCGGCTCACCTGTACCTTCCGGATGTACCCGATCCGGATATCGTTATTCGGACAAGCGGAGAGCAGAGACTGTCAAATTTTCTTCTGTGGGAATCCGCCTACTCCGAGCTGTACTTTACCGATGTTCTCTGGCCCGATTTCAGAAAGAGACATCTTGAAGAGGCTTTCGAGGCTTACAGAACAAGACGAAGACGATTCGGCGACATAGATTCCGACTGATGAAATCATTTCAATCCCTCGCAAGCAGAGTCGCGGTTGCAATTCCAGGTATTGGCCTTTTTGTGGTTATAGCGTTTCTTGATATCCCCTTTCTGACAGCCGCTTTTTTCTCGCTGATTGCTGCCCTCTGCGCTGCTGAAGCGATCAGTCTAATCAGACCGGGTTCCGGTCCGATTACGAAAATTGTGTACGCAGTGTTGGTTGCCGGGTCAACTGTTGCTGTCGCTCTTCTGGAACCCATCCTGTCAATTGCTCTCATTCTTGTCCCGGGAGCCGTTATATCGATTGTATGGATATTCAGTGACGATGTTGAGCATGCACGAAGGAAAACAGCGGGAATCACAGGGATATCCGTTGTGCTGGCTCTGGGTTTTGGCCTGCTTGCAAGGCTGAGGTTGGATTTCGAATCATCATGGGTTCTTTTCATACCTCTCCTGATCTGCTGGCTGGGGGATTCACTGGCCTACTTTACAGGCACCGCTTTTGGACGGCACAAAATGGCGCCCGCAATCAGCCCCGCTAAATCCTGGGAAGGATTTTCCGCCGGGATTGCAGGCGCAGTCGGCGGAGCTGTTCTTGCAGGCTCAGCGGGAGCCGGTTTCTCTATATTCGTAATGGTAATAACAGGTGCAGCCGGAGGCATAGCCGCAGTTGCGGGAGACCTGCTTGAATCGGCTCTGAAGAGGGATGCGGGAGTGAAGGATACTGGTTCATTCCTTAGGGGGCATGGGGGGCTTCTTGACAGGTTCGACAGTATTCTGGCTGTTGTTCCCGTTGTGTGGATTCTGCTTTACCTGTTTTCTGATGCGGGAGTTCTGATATGATCCGAAAAGTTGCTGTTCTGGGAAGCACCGGGTCCATAGGAACCCGGGCTCTTGAAATAGTACACTCAAGGCCTGAGCTGGAATTACATTCGATACTGTGTAACAGAAATATTGATCTTCTTCTTAAACAGAAGGAACGGTACCGTCCTTCCGTAACCGCGATAGCCTCTCCCCGCGGGGAATGTCCTGAAGATGTTATAACCGGACAGGATATCCTTGAAAAAGCTATCGATGGAGCAGATATAGTTCTCAACGCTATCGTGGGAAGCGCCGGGCTGCAGGCAAGCCTTATCTGCAGAGACAGGGGTATTACACTGGCACTGGCCAACAAAGAGAGCCTAGTAATAGGTGGAGAACTGCTCAAGGATTACATTTCCAGCGGCGGAATAATTCCCGTTGACAGTGAGCACAGTACGATATTCAGATGCATGCATCTGGAACCGCGTCCCGTGAGGGGAATTACTCTGACTGCGAGCGGTGGGTCCGCGAGGGGTATTCCCGTTGACAGATTGCACAATGCCGGTCCCGATGAAATCCTTGATCATCCAACGTGGGATATGGGCACCAGGATAACGGTTGATTCCGCAACCATGGTGAATAAAGCCTTCGAAGTAATCGAAGCCAGATGGCTTTTCGCCGATATACCCGTAAATGTAGTAGTGCATCCTCAGAGCATAATACATTCTTTCGTAAGACTTGAAGATGGCTGTTGGAAGGCTCTTCTTGGAAATCCGAACATGAAGATACCCATTCAGTACGCCCTGCAGTACCCGGACCGTGAGCTTGAAGTTATATCAGATGACAAACCCATTTCATGGGGCAGCCTTGACTTCAGTGAACTTGACAGGGTAAGGTATCCTGCGTTCGATATAGTTATGCGGGCCGGGCTTGATGGAAAGACATGGCCTGCTGCCGCTAACGCGGCGGACGAAGTGGCTGTTGAGGCCTTCCTTGAGCGGAAGATAAGATTTGGAGATATTGCCGCGGTTATAGAGGAAGTACTTGCCGAACATGATGCTTTTGAGATAAGTGATGTGGAAACGGTTATGGCGGCAGACAGGGAAGCGCGCCTTGAGGCGGAGAGGATTGTAAAAAGGTTATGCTGAGTATTCTGGCAGTTGTATTCGGACTGGGTGTTATTGTGTTATTCCACGAAATGGGACATCTGCTCATGGCCAAAGCGGTCGGTCTGGATGTTCCGCGATTTTCCATAGGTTTTCCCCCCCATATTTTCAAAAGGAAATCAGGCAAAACCGAATACTGTATCGGATTGATACCACTTGGTGGATACTGCAAAGTGAACCTTGGTACCACAGGTGAACCGGTGGAAGGGATATCGTGGTTCAGACGCGCACTTGTGGCGCTCGCCGGTCCATTTGCTAACCTTGTACTCACTGCGCTGATACTCATCACCATATTCGGCATTGTAGGCTGGGATATGGATATAGCCCCTGCGGTGGTAGGCAATCCGAACAATTCACTTGGACTGAGTGTAGGAGACAGTGTCATTTCCGTGAACGGATTCCCCGTTTCCGATTACTACGAAATGCTTGACAGAATGTATTCCGGTACCAGTGGAACAATAACGGTAGAAACAGCGACCGGAAGGCATGAAACGGAATACTCACAGCTGCTTGACAGCCTTCCTTTTCATCCCCTGATTCCCATTGTGATAGGCGAAGCCATGATAGGTTTCCCCGCGTACGAATCCGGTATAAGGGCGGGGGACAGTATAGTGGCCATCGATGATGAACCCGTACACATATGGAATGATTATCAATCCCTTGTGACAGGTACCACAGAAGAACTTGCAATTGAATTCTACAGAGACGGCGTCAGGGACACAGCTTACGTAACTCCCGGAGTGTACGACGGCAGGATACTGACAGGTGTCACCGTTAAGCTTCCTTCGGAAAGGATCAGGCTTCCCTTTTTCAAATCCATTACCGAGGGAGTAAGATCAGCCGGCGAGGGCACGGTCTATGTTTGTACCACATTGTTCAAACTGTTCAAAAAACCGGCTGAACTGGCCGAGAGTTCCGGTGGTCCCATTTATGTGGCCGAAACTCTGGGGCAGCAGGCCAGGTCCGGACTGCCCAGTTACCTGTATACAATAGCAAGCATATCCCTTGCGATAATGATATTCAACCTGCTTCCCATCCCTGTTCTTGATGGCGGACACGTTGTCATACTGGCCATCGAAGGAATAATGGGGAAACCCATTTCAAAGAAGACCGTTCAGGTAATACAGCAGACCGGTATGATACTGATACTGATGATTTTTCTTCTTATCGTGTTCAAGGACATATCAAGGGTGGTAACCCGCGTTCATTAATGGGGCCCATTCGCGTGAAGAGATTTAAATTTATTCTGGCTTGCTTACTGATATGATGAAGATGAAGGTTCCAGAATTGCGATGGTGTCTGCTATACAGTTGTAGAGGTAAGCCCATGATTCAGGATTCGATTCACAAGACTGTATCAGAAACAGAAGTTCACTGTCTCCTGGCCTGTCAGGGCGAAGGCTGTCATCAGGCGGCAGAACCCAGTACCTGGCAAGGATTCCTGCCCATTCCTGAAGATCATGCTTGCTGTTCTCCGAAATCGCACTGTAGGAATCGGGTTCGTCACAGGATGTCAGGGAAATCAGCAGGATCATCAGCAGAATTGCGATTCTGTATATTCTCATTGATTCTCCTGTTCTATCGGGAACCATGGCAGTATAGTCGAACTAAGACTGTTTGAACAGTGTTTTCTGGAGGTTAGATGAAAAAAGCGATAATATTTCTTCTTCCTGTTCTGCTTTCCATTTGTTTTGCAACTTCCTACGGCCGAAACAAAGTACAGGTAACGGAACAGGAATGGTGGGAGATCCAGGGCAGACATTTCACGATTTATTTTCCTCAGGGAGGAGAAGTCCCAGCGGAAACCCTTCTTGTGCATACAGAAAGAGAGCTGCTGAAACTGTCTGAGGAATTCAACTACATGCCGAAGGAACCGATACCTATCATTTTATATCTCTCTCCCCGTGATTTCAGGCAAACCGATATAAATCCATACGAAATTTCACAGGCTGTTGGCGGGTTTACAGAGTTTTACAAAGGCAGGATAGTTGTGCCTTTTACAGGCTACTGGTCCGAATTCCGCCATGTGATTGCCCACGAGCTAAATCATGCTTTTATCTTCGATATGATTTATAAACGTTCCCTGTTCAACATTATTACCGGAGGCACCCCTCTCTGGATGATGGAAGGTTTAGCCGAATACACATCACTGGGCTGGGATGCAGCGTCAGAAGCCGAATTCAGGGATATGGTCATTTCGAACCAGATAGTTTCAATTGAAGAACTATCGAGAAGAAGGGATTACATCGTCTACCGTGAAGGGCAGGCAATCTACCATTTCATGAACGAAAGGTACGGTGAAGATAAGTACAGGGATTTCGTTCAACATCTTAATTCCAAGGACAGAAGAACTGTTAATTCAGGCATTGAATCAAACGATTCATCCGACGAGCAGCGAAGATCCGGAGATCCATTTGAAACAGTATTCGGTATGTCTATGGCGCAGTTCAATGAAAAATTCCTGGAATGGGCACGTGAAAAGTACTGGTCCGAACTGGCATGCGGAGAAAGCCCTGATGATATAGCAAATGCCATATACAGTGATAATGAACGGATTGAGCAGATCAACTCAATTATTTCCAGCGATGGAAGGCTTGTAGCAGGTATTGAGTATCATCACGCGCATTTTGCAGTAACCGTCAGATCTGCTGTAACCGGTGAAGTAAGAGACAGGCCGTTCGTATCAGGAGGGATTCTGGATGCTTCCGTCTCACCCATGTACAGGACCTGCAGTTTTTCTCCAACTGCTGACTCAATAGTCGTTGCTGTACAATATGTTTCGGGAGATAAACTGATTATATGTTCAGATGGCGAACGGGAATATCTTCCGTTTGAAATGGATTTAATCCGGGATCCGATCTGGTCACCCTGTGGCAGGTATATTGGATTTTCAGGTATGAACAACGATCAGCTGAATATCTACGTTTGGGATATAAGGCAACAGGGACTGTCACAGATCAGTGATGACTTATTGGGAGAAAGAGACCTGTCCTGGAACGATGACACAATCCTTTGCGCTGTAGAGCCCAGCAGAGGTGAGACCAGAATTATTGAGTATACTCTTGATGGAATACCCAGAACCGTTTTCGCTGATTCCTCTGAGATCAGATATCCTATCAGCGTTCCGGATGGTGTGTTATTCCTTTCGAACATGAACGGTTATCCGGACCTGTATCTGCTTAAGGGTTCTACAGATGAGATTGTTCGTCTTACAGCCCTTTACCGAACCATAAATTCACCATCCTGGGCTGAATCTTCCGAAATACTGACGTTCGTATCCAGCGACTGGACCGGAACCGGGGTTTTTCTTGCATACAACATTACGGACAGGAGAGTGATCTCATGTGAACATGGATCATTCGATGTTACGATTGATGCAACGGAAAACAGGCTTGTGCCGGAATACTACCCAATCTCGGATTCAACGGAAATATCGGAACGTCGAGATCGTTCCGGATCACAACAGCTGATAGTTTCGTCTGAGCTTATTCAAGAAGACGCGAAATCTGATGATGTATCCGCTCAGTGCGGTGATGATGAATTTCAATGCAGCATATCCCCTTACACCCCAAGACTGACTGTAGATTACGCCAGCGCAAGGGCCTCATACGACTCGTACCTTGGCATTGCGGGATACACACAGTTCATTTTCAGCGATATTTTAGCTCACCATCAAATTATCGTTAATACAAACCTGAACGGAGGCAGTCTCAGTGATGTTGATATAGCCACTTATTACGGTTATCTGCCCCATCGTATCGATTATGGTTTCGGCCTTATGCGGGAATCATACAGATACTTGTTCAAGTTTTCCGATGGCCATTATGAAGAAGTCAGAGACGTTGATATGGGTGGATTCGCCCTTGCCAGATATCCATTAAGTCCATCATTCAGGCTTAGTGGTTCATTGGGGTACAGGCATTTAAGCCGTACCGGAACCTGGAATTCTACTGCAGACTTTGATGAAGATATAGTTTCACTACAGTCTGGGGTTGTCTTCGACAATGCTCTGTGGGGAAGTGTGGGTCCGCGGGTAGGAAGCAGATTCAGTTTCGTAGTCGAGTATGCTCCATCTATATCAGGATCTGCAAATTACAGTACAGTGCTTGTCGATTTGAGAAATTACCTCTGGGTATCCCGAAGAGTGACATTCGCCACCAGGCTGGCAGGGGGAACAAGCTGGGGTCCCGACGCACAGAATTTTTTCCTTGGCGGTGCCATGCCTCACAGGCTGTTATGGGGGGAAGTTGAAACCATAGATGAACTTCTTGGCTTCTATACTAATTACGGTGACATGCTGAGGGGATACGATTATGCCAGTATTCGTGGACGTAGATATGGCATCTTTTCGGCAGAGTTAAGGGTTCCTTTTGTGAACACACTGGCGCTTGACGCTCCCCTTCCTCTTACTTTCAGAAACGGAAGGGGTGTCCTGTTCTTCGATCTGGGATGTGCTTTTGATGACATTTCCAGTTTTCACGGAGCCTCCACTGCAGGGGGGTTTCATCTGGATGATCTGAAGATGGGTCTGGGAATCGGATACAGATTCAATCTTGGTTACCTTCTCCTGAAGCATGATATTGCATGGCGTACCGATTTGCATGGTATTTCCCATAAACCTGAACAGAATGTTACTATCGGGGCTGAATTCTGATGGGAATCAGGTATATTCGATTGAACTGACAGTCATTTTTATGAAATAACACGGAGGAATGCCGGTTTGAAAACACTATTTCTTCTATTCATCCTTGTGTCATTTGTTTTTGCATGGACCTGTCCTGAGTGCGGAACAGAGAACAACGGAGATTTTTGTACTGAGTGCAGTCTCCCTCAACCCCCCGAGGGAATGGAGTATATAGGTCCATCAACTGTAACAGTTGATGGAGAAATCATCTCCGTAGGACCTTTTTTCATTGATTCGGAGCCTGTTATCAGCAGGGATATTCTTGACTGGCTTGCCCGGGAGATATCTTACGTTGATCAAATCCCTGTTTACCTGACCGGACAGGAAGCATTGATGATGCCGGGTGAAAGCATGGGTGAAGACTTCAGGGATATTATCTTCATCAGATATACGCCATGGGTCATTTACAAGAATACACAAGGTGGTGTAACCGGTGTTACCGTTCAGAGCGGTTGCTTTGATATTCCTGCTACTTCAGTCACATTTGATGCCGCAAGGTTTTTTCTGAATGATTCCGGTAAGAGACTTCCTACAAGGGCGGAAATTACCGCCGCGGCTTCTGCCGGCGTAATAAAGTTTAAAGATACATGGGAAGTCATGAATACCTACTCGGATTTCATATCAATGACCCTATCCGGCATAATCGGAGTATCTCCAGCAGATCTGGCCATGTTCTCTGCTAACCAGACACCGGAAGAGCGGATAATGTGGGAATGGACAAGAGATGCCTGGAATCAGCCTCCCGATTCGATTACAGATCTGCAATCACCATATGCATTGATTTTCAAACCGCTTGATCCTCCTGTTGAGGGTACAGCTTTGAGGGAGAGCGGATATTACAATGTTATTTTCCGCGGAGTAGTGCCCATACCCTGGATTGAATTAAGTAGAAACTGAAACTGAAAGGAACAATATGAACACTGCATTCAAAACCTTTGTGATTGTTGCCGCAATTGCATTTATTGCCGGTTGCGGAGGTCGTGAAGTTACTCGAACCGATCCCGATACAGTTACTGACCTCAGTGGTTACTGGAACGAAACCGATGCCCATATGGTAGCTGACTCGATGATTGCCCAGTGTCTCGATGGCAGATGGCTTACAGAGTTCGCATCCGGGGGGAGCAGGGGAGATCGCCCGGCCAAGCCCGTAATCGTTGTTGGTGGTATTTACAATGAGAGTTCGGAACATATTAATACAAATATCTTTATGAATTCTATAGAACAGGCTTTTCTTGAGTCAGGTGAAATTCAGATAGCCGCAGGCGGAGCGAGCAGAGGAGAAGTCAGATCAGAAAGAGAAGATCAGACCATTTTCTCATCACCTGAAACCGCCGCCTCATTCGGTCGGGAGATCGGCGCGGACTACGTAATGACAGGTAGTGTAGGATCGATAGTTGACGAAGAAGGTGATACCAGGAGTATCTACTATCAGATCAGCCTCGAACTTATCGATGTTGAGACAGCACTTAAATCCTGGATAGGAAGCCTTGAGATCAAAAAAATAATCGAGTGGTAGAAAAGCCATCGAACACCGCTGAGTTCTGAACGAACAGCCCGGATACGGAGATAGCGGATCTATGATCAGACTATTGAGTTCATGCATTTTAACCGCAATTGTGGTCGTAGTAGCAAGTTGTGCAACAGATTACACAAGTGAGATGAGACCTGTAACCTCAAATCTGAGGATGGACAGACCGGATCTTGCCGTCGAGGAATTCAAAGAGAATTTCACCGATTCCACCGGCAGGAACAGGCTTCTTTACCTTATGGAACTGGGCAATCTGATGCGGCTTTACGGCAATTTTCCAGTAGCAGAGAATCTGTTACTTCAGGCTGACAGACTGAGCGATCAGCAGCGTGGTATCGAACTCGGTCAGGAAATCGGATCGTTTCTGAGTAGTGATCTTGCTCTTGAGTTCCGTGGAGCCGATTATGAAAAGGTTTTCATAAATTATTGCCTGGCTGCATGCTATGCCTCGGAAAACAATATGGAGGACGCCCTGGTTGAATGCAGAAGGGTAAATGACAAACTTCGAGCGCTTAACCTGAGCTACGAAGAGAACAGGAATCGGTACAGTGATGATGCCTTTATCAGATATCTCATGGGTATTCTGTACGAAAAGGCGGGAGATCTCAATAATGCTCTTATAGCCTACAGGAACAGTGCCGCTGTATACGATTCTTCCTATGCGGTAGATTACGGAATATCTGCACCTATGAGGGTGAAATCTGACATTCTAAGACTTTCAAGTGAACTCGGAATGCAGTCGGTATATCAGGATTATTCCTCACAGTGGCCCGGAGTGAGCTGGGAAGACGAAGGCTCCGATGCCGATCATGGTGAAGTAGTTGTTATTCTGGAGACGGGAATGATCCCTTCACGGATTGAGAAATCCTACACCTTCGTTTTTAATGACAGGATTTACAGAGTCTCTTTGCCGGCTATAGCGAACAAACGGAGAGAATCCTGGTCAGTTACTCTTTCTTCTGGAAGAATCCAAACCAGTGGATTCCTTGCCGAGGATCTTGCAGGTATAGCCAGAAAAAACCTTGAGGATCAAGCTGGACGTAATATCGCAAGGGCTGTTGCCAGACTGGCCGTAAAAGCCGGTGTGACAGAGGCCGGGGAACAGCTGGTGGAAGAGCTTACGGAAGAGAATAGCGGTATATCGCAGGTTACAGGGTTACTGCTGAGTATTGTAGGAGCCGCTACCGAGCAGGCTGATCTGAGAGCATGGCTGACTCTGCCCTCCCAGATATATGTTCTGCGCCTCAGACTTCCTGAAGGAGTTCATCCCGTAAGAGTTACTGTTAACGGACGGACTGTTTTAAGTGATGATTCCATGACTATCGATCCAGGCGAGATAAAGCTGCTGTTCCTGCGGGAAGGATAATATTGACCAGGTCAGAACTCGCATCCATTATCGATCATACCATGCTTAAACCGGAGGCTGTTTCTGATGATATTGAAAAGCTGTGCAGAGAAGTAATCCAATACGGATTCGCTTCCGCCTGTATAAATCCGATATGGGTACCGCTAGCTTCGGGAATTCTTATAGGGTCCGGATCAATAGTCTGTTCAGTTATTGGATTCCCTCTTGGTGCAACCAACTGCATGACCGAAGAAGCTGGAAGGGCACTAGATAATGGAGCCGGAGAACTGGACATGGTCTTGCCCATAGGGTTACTGAAGAGCGGCTATACGAAGAGAACAGCAGATTCCATTCAAAATGTTGTCCGAGCAGCTTCTAAAAAGCCTGTAAAAGTTATTCTTGAAACCTGTTTTCTTACTGATGAAGAGAAAATTCTCGCCTGTAGAATCGCAATGGACAGCGGTGCTTCCTGGGTAAAGACTTCCACCGGCTTCAGCACCGGAGGAGCCACAATAGCTGATGTTACTCTCATGCGGAGTACTGTTGGGGAAGCGCTTGGTGTAAAGGCTTCGGGAGGAATTAGAACCCTGAGTAATGCTCTTGCGATGATAGAAGCTGGAGCCGAAAGGTTGGGCTGCAGCAGAAGCGTAGAGATAGTTGGATCTTTAGATTCCTGATGTCACTATTTGTATTTGAATGTAAGTGCAGGCAACTGGAGGGGTCAACCAGTTGCCTGCTCATATCCTGGATTACAATTCACTCTCTACAGCCGATCAGGGAGGGGGTCAGACCGGCAGTACTTCGAGAGCGAAAACCGACATGATTATCACACCAAAGGAAATGATCAGCCAGTTTTTCAATCCAGGTTTCTGCATTTGATAATCTCCCTGTACTTTTGTATTTTCTACCAAACAGATAAGCAATATTCTTTCCAATTAGAAATAACTTATGAAAATAGACAAATTAAATTCCAGGCAGCGGGAGGCCGTAAACTATACTGAGGGGCCACTTCTTGTTCTTGCAGGAGCCGGTAGCGGTAAAACAAGGGTTCTTACCGCTAAAATAGCTGATATTATAGAAAAAGGTCATGCAGAACCATGGGAAATTCTTGCAATGACCTTTACAAATAAGGCGGCTCAGGAAATGAGGGAGAGGGTGAACAACATCCTGCCAGGGAGGTGTTCCAGGATTCGAATGGGGACATTCCACTCTGTCTGCGCCTGGATTCTGAGGCGGGAAGCCCACCACCTGGGTTACAACGAAAATTATACCATATACGATGCAGATGACCAGAAAACCCTTATCAGAAGGCTTCTGAAGAGCATTGATTCATCAACGAAAATCACTCCTGGCCTCGCAAAAGGATATATCTCAAATAACAAGAACGATGGTATATCCGCCGAGGAGGCAATGCAGCGTGCAGACGGACAGAGGGAGATTGATCTGGCAGGGGTTTATCTAAAATATGAGGAAAGGCTGAAGTCTTCTGGTGCATTCGATTTTGACGATTTATTGACAGGTGTCCTTCGTATATTCCGCCAAGATGATGACATTAGAAAACTCTATTCTTCAATGTTCTCATACATTCTTGTAGATGAATATCAGGATACTAACAGGATTCAGCACGAGCTTCTGAAAGAACTTTCAAAGGACGGAGCGGGAATATGTGTTGTGGGAGATGATGATCAATCCATTTACGCATGGAGAGGAGCCTGTGTAGAGAATATTCTGGAGTTTTCGAAGGATTTTCCGGGCACCAGGATTATAAGGCTGGAAGAGAATTACAGATCTACAGGCAATATTCTTCTAGGAGCATCAGCACTCGTTAACCATAATAGAAAAAGACATGGTAAAACGTTATGGACAAAACAGGAAGCAGGCCTTCCAATAAAGGTGAGATCCCTTTACAATGAAACCGAAGAAGCGGAATGGATACTGGGGGAGGTAGAAGAACTTATTGAGGATGGTTCACTTTCGCGCGAATCCATAGCTGTGCTTTACAGGACTAATGCCCAGTCGCGTCAACTCGAGACAGCATGCAGAAAACATGGGATCAATTACGAAGTTGTAGGATCACAGAGATTCTACGAGCGGATGGAGATCAAGGATATAATCGCTTACCTGAGGGTTTTCATCAACCACAATGACCGTCTTAGTCTCGAGCGGATAATCAACAAACCAACTCGAGGGCTTGGCAGAAAAGGGAGAGAGGTCTTTTTTTCCTATATGGATTTGAATGGACTTGATCCCGTGGATGCGATGCTGATATCCGGGAGCATCAGCGGTATTGCTTCCAGGGCATCCAGGGGACTGAAAAGTCTTGGAGAATGGTTCAGATTGGCCGAAGAAAGTATTACAGAAGGAATATCGGTATCTGAAATAGTTGACAGTCTTCTTGATAATACAGGTTTAGCCCGACAGTACTGCACAGAGGACATTACTGATCAATCTCGCCTTGAGAATATCGCCGAGTTCAGAAGAAGTGTGTCGGAATACGATCAGTCTGTACCCGGCGGAGGCCTGCCGGGTTTCATGAATGAGATAAGCCTTGCCACCACAGTTGACGAGTATGAGGGTGAGAACAGCGGTAAAATTGCCCTCATGACTCTTCATTGCGCGAAAGGTCTTGAATTCAATACTGTTTTCATTGCAGGGCTTGAAGAGGGAATGTTACCTTTCATCAGGCCGGGAGAGTATGTCCCTTCGGATATGGAAGAGGAAAGAAGGCTGCTTTATGTGGGAATGACGCGAGCCCAGAAGAGGCTGATACTTACTTGCGCAATAAACAGGAGAAGGGGTGGTGTTTCACAATCGGGTCCATCCCGGTTTATAAGCGAAATCGCAAACGGAGAAAATCGAATACCGCCTGCCAGGAAGGTTTTTCCTGATAAAAGGGAACAGATAGAAGAAACTGATGAAAACACGCTGGCTTACAGCAGTGGAAATCTTATCAATCATCCTCGATACGGCAGAGGGCTTGTGAAAAAGGCTGTAAAAACAGGATCCGAATGGAGAATAACTGTTGATTTCGGATTTGACGAACCCAAAACACTGGTAACAGGATATGTGCCTATTCCAATTCTAAAACGGAAAGGTTCGGTGCAGGATCTTGATTGAGAGTAAATCTCTTTCTGACTGGAATTAATAAATGATAGATAATGCCCGGATGCAAGACCTGACCCTGCAGGTTCGGCTGGATGTGCTTGAGATGATTGCGGCAGCTGGAAGCGGTCATCCCGGCGGGTCTTTTTCAGCGGTTGAGATACTAGTTGAGCTTTACTGGAATGTACTGAATATCCGTCCCGGTGAGCCACAATGGAAGAAGAGAGACAGGTTCATTCTCTCAAAGGGTCACGCATGTCCCGCCCTTTACTCCGTTCTTGCCAGAAGGGGATATTTCGATCCTTCGGAGCTTCTGACCCTCAGGCAAATGGGCTCCCGGCTTCAGGGGCATCCGAACATGATCGACCTTCCAGGGCTTGATGCCTCCACAGGCAGTCTTGGGCAAGGTCTTCCAATAGCATGTGGCATAGCCCACGGGATGAGGCTGAAAGAGAGTAAAAGCCGCGTTTACTGCCTGCTTGGTGATGGAGAACTCCAGGAGGGAAGTGTCTGGGAGGCGGCAATGACCGCATCTCACTACAAACTGAACCATCTTACAGCAGTAGTAGACAGGAACCGTGTG
>JAUVLV010000028.1 GCA_030600545.1 Candidatus Aegiribacteria sp.
GAAAATATCAACCGAGTTTCCAACTGTTGTCTCCAACCGAAGGCTATTCACCTCCTGCGGAAACACTCTGACATCGGAAGAGGTTATTCTAACGTCGGCAGGCAGGCCCCCGGACAGGTCTACGAGCTGGACAAGCCTTCCCTCTCCCGCGTCAAGGGTATCCAGGAAGGTGTAAACGGTATCGTGTGCGTCGTAGGTACCGTCCATGATAAACCTCCTGGAATGGTCCAGCAGTCTTGTGCTGCAGTCCGCATGGTTAGGAAGGTTTGCTGGGTTAAAAGTTATCTCGTAGAAATTATCGTTGGATGTGCAGTACCTGTCCACATAGAAGAGGTAACAGGCATCCTGTTCTTTATCCTCGAATACTTTAATGACAGGAGTAACAAATTCTCCGGTAGTGAGGGGTCCGTTGTAGCTGATGTCGGCTCCATTACTGCAATCACCGCTGCACCACCAGAGATCGTGCATCTCGGGGCCGATCCATTTAACATCAGCTAGAATCCCGCCGATATCGTTGTAGAGAATCCCATATGGTTCGAAGAGCCATTCGTACCATTTCTCGTCGTCTTTCGGGTCGGGAGGCATAGATAGAGGTGGTAGGGGAGGCAGCTCGTACAGAGGATCGTAGCCGTCTATCCATGGAGGAATGGAATACGGACGGATGTAAGCGAGGCTGTCATCGGGCCACCTTCCGGTGTAGACCCATTCCTCGTAAGCAGCATCGAAGGGAATGTTGTGACGGTCAAGAAGGGAGCTCATGATAATGGTCGGATCACCATCGGAATCGAATTCCAGATAACTGCACAGGTTGTATGGGAATATCCCCTTGGCCTGGTGAAGAAGGGCAAGGTTGCAGAGCATCCTGAACTCCTGTGGAGCCGGGTTACGGTGAAAATAAGAAGCGTAACCAAGCGTAGAATCATTCCACATCTCAGGCCCCCCGGCTTTTCCGAAAGTCTGTGGGTAGTAGTACACGGGAACTTCGTATTCATGTGCGGGGATTACAGTCGAATCTATACCTTCCTCAAAATGATCGATCAGGAACAGCCAGTCGTCGTCACACATGGTTGCCACGCCGGAACCAGCAAGGGCCGAATCCGGATGAACGTAGCGGAAGGGATAGTAGTCGAAGCAGATGAACTCAGGCGGATTATCAAGAAGCTGAGAAATGACAGGACCTTTGAGAGGCCTTTGGTACTCCGCTTCCATCATTGCCCTTACAGAAATGGCCTGGTCAGCCATGGTTCCGTAGTTAATGTCACCTCTCAGCCCTGTGTATTCATCCTTCTCTATTGTATGCAGAAGTCCGTAGTTGAGTGTGAATGGAATTTCATTCACTTCATTGTTCTCAGCCATGTACTTCTGCCAGGAAAAGATTCCGCTGGCTTCAACTTCTTCAAGTGACAATGTATCACCGTTTCGTTTATCCTGCGTGTAAACATTGGGTATGTAATCATCCCAGGGTTCATCTGTGTTTACAGAGTGATTCCGTTGCTGTGAAGGAGCTTCGTCGTATACCTCGTAGAACCAGAGTAAATCGTAGTCTTTCGTTACATTCGCCAGCACATCAACAACTGTTCTTTTAATAGAGAACGCAGTATCAGCATGATGCATTATTGCCGCAGATGTGTACTGCACTATTGAATCATACTCAGCATTACTCCTTGCAAAGCATAAATTGGAGGTTAGTAGTTCATCGCTGTTACGGAACCAGTACCTGTATGTAGGGTTCGCCCATTCCTTGAGATACTGCATTATCTCCGCTGGGCAGATTGAGTAGTAAACTCCAGCGCTGTCACAGAGGAACATTAAATCCCTGAATGCTTCGTTTGCAGCTCTACCAGCGAAGTTCACTGCGTCGAAGTTAAGCCATGACAGTTCGCAGAGAAACTCGATGGTGAAATCTTTCAGAGATACGTCGGGTCCCTTAATCCTCATGGCAAGGGTGGGTATGGTGTTATCAAAGGGTGTTTCCGCAAGGAGCGCGGAAAAGGAGATCATCATGATTACTACAATTATTAATCTTATCTGGGGGGGGGGTGCCATAATATGTTCCTTTCCAGCGCTGGAAGGGATATTCTGTGTCTGGCCGGGTTATTCCTTTCTGCGCATTGTTCCTTAATGATGTCCATTCATTTACCTTTAATAAGAATACGCACATGTTTAAACGATTGTCAATGGAATCAGGAATAGAGGTGGAATGAACTTTCAGCAATCCGGCTTTATGGGAACAGCCATAGTTATCCTTGGGTTTTTCAAACTCTACAAAGCTATTCTCTGAAGATAAACATGAATATACTATTCGGAACGTCAAGTATCAGCGCTTATTCCCACCTGAAGAATTTTGCGGCAATCACGAAACCGACAACCATGACGCCGCACAGGACGGTTATCTGAACGGGATAATCCCACAGGTGTCCGCCGAGCCAGAGCCCCTGTAATAGTTCAATTGCATGAGTAAGGGGAAGAATCTGAGAAAAGGTTTGCAGGAACGGTGGGAGCATTTCCCTTGGAAGCGCGGCTCCTGAAAGAAACAGCATTGGAAAGTACATGACGTTGGAAATTATCATACCGCTTCGGGCAGTGGGGGCCAGACTGGCCGGAATGAATCCCAGTGCGGATATACTGAGTGTGGAAAGAACGAAAGCTAAAACCACTTCGGGAATACTGCCGTAGAAATGCATTCCGAAAACAAACACTCCGGCTGCAAGAAGAAGGAGCATCCCCATAATCGTAATTACAAAAAGTGACGATAACTCCGCCATCAGAACCAGCAGGGGAGAAATCGGGGCTGCTTTGAACCTTCTGAGAATTCCCTTCTCCCGGTAGGCTGCAATGCTCGTTGTAAGACCGCTGATGCCAGTAGTTAAGATCACCATCCCTATGAAAGCTGAAACGGCGAAATCTATATATCCAAAGTTCTCCCCGGGAAAGGGCTCATTACCCCATATGCTTCCAAAGAGCATCATGAGCAACAGAGGAAATATCAGCGTAAAGAAGAAGCCGGATGGTTCCCTGAGATAAAGGATAAACTCCGCTCGGGTCAGTTTGGAATACCGCTTCAGCATATCAGTTCCTTATCTCTTTTCCGGTCAGCTTCAGAAAAACATCTTCCAAAGTGGATTTTTCAGTATGAAAATCCCCAAGTTCGATCTTCCTGTCAACAAGCAGCTTTACTATTTCAACAACCGCTGAGCTGTCTCGAACACGGGCTGTGACTTTTACGCCCTCTCTGAAAACCTCAAGTACGCCGGGAATTGACTCCAGCTCGTTTTCGATGAAACTGTCAGGAATACCCATAACTACGCTGAGGGCAAAGGCGTGGGATCTGACAAGTGAATCGGGAGTGTCCAGAGCTACGATTCTCCCTTTATCGATAATGGCGACACGGTCACAGAGCTTTTCAGCCTCATCCATATAGTGTGTGGATAGAAAAACGGTTTTACCGTCATCCCTTAATCCCCTGACAAGATCCCACATCGAACGTCTTGACTGGGGATCAAGGCCACTGGTAAGTTCATCGAAGAATACGATTTCCGGATCACCAACCAGGGAAAGGGCTACGAAAAGTCTCTTCTTCTGCCCGCCGGACAGGGCTGAAAAGAACGATTCGGTTTTGTCAGACAATCCCAGTTTCGAGAGGATCCCGGTAGCTTCCAAGGAGTTTTTATAGAAGCATGAGAACAGTTCCATGGCTTCTCTGACCTTCATTCTGTCGGGAAGTTCGGATTCCTGCTGCTGTATACCGACCTTCTCAAGGAGAGTCTTTCGCTGACTGACGGGATCAAGACCCAGTACGCTGATGAATCCAGAATCGGGCCTGCGCATGCTTACGATGCAATCCATGGTTGTGGTTTTACCGGCACCATTGGGTCCTACAATACCGAATATCTCGCCTCTCGATACTTCAAGTGAGATGCCATCTACAGCACATACCTCGCCGTAGCTTTTTCTCAGTTCTTCAACACGAACAACAGTTCCCAATGTCGGAAGGGTAAGGTCTTTCATTCTAGCACTATTATCCATTTATATTAGTTATCGTTAGTATTAATATCATTCAGTGTCTCCTCCAATGGATTTTTCCAGAGCCTTGATGATCTGTGATGAGAATTTTCCTTTTTTTCCCTTCTTAAGCTCATATATAACATCCATGGGCATTTTGGGAATCCTGTATTTTCTATTTGGTGTAACTGCCGCATTGTAAGTATCACTTATTGCTACTATTTCTGTTTCCAGACTGATATTCTTCTTACCTTCAGGATAACCACAACCATCTATTCTTTCATGATGTTCCTCTGCAATCTTTGCTTCTTCTTCCAGATCAAGTTTCCTGAGCATCCTTGCTCCCTCAGCCGGGTGAATCTTGATTACCTCCCAATCAAGATCGTCCAATGGGGTAATCTTATTCAATGAGTACCAGGGAATTGCACATTTTCCAATATCGTGCAGCTGGGCGGATGTCCCTATAAGTTTGATTTTATCGCTGCTTAATTCCAATACTTCCGCTATGCCAACAGCCGTTTTTCTAACGTTTTCTGTATGTTCACTGCCCAGGTACCAGTCCTTTATTTTCAGAACTTTCAAAAGATATTCAAACAGCCCTTTCTCCCTGAAAAATATATGAAGATCTTTCTTCCCTTTCTTGCTTGCAAGAATGTTATAAACATGAAGACCATCCCTCATAGTCACCGTTTCCGAAAGCGTATTCCCATAATATCCCGCATCTTCCAGAGAGCGGATCATTAATTCAATACTCTTTTCCGAATTCCCTTTATTTGCCAGTATAAGAGCTTTTATTCGATGATAACCCGGTTCTACCAATCCTCTGGTATTCTTACTGACATCCCTGATTATTTCCTCAAGTATTTCATCCGCCTCTTCAGGCTCACCTCTTCTTGCTTTTGCTTCAGCTTTATTCAGCAGTGTAAGACATCTGGCGGGTTCTGATTCGGTCTCTTCCATTTTTTCTTCAGCAATACTTAATACCCGCTCCAATTCCTCGTCATCCTTTATCGTCCTTTTTGTAACGAGCAATGAATCTATATAATTATTGGATATCATTTTGGTTGTCCAGAGGTATTCCCTTCCAATCACTGTACTTTCAAATTGGTCAGGATCAATCTTTCTTATTGTTGAAACAGCTTCCTGATAAATTTTATTTGCATCGGTGTAGTTCTCGCGATAAACATGCAGTATGCCTGCGTAATTGTTAAGAAATAAAGGTAGGAATAACAGGTTTTTCTTTTCACTTTTCAATTTTTCACAGTAGTATGATGCTTCCTTTTCAATGCTTTTTGTCGGGTATCCCAGGTTAGCAAATGCCCCTGCAAAATACATTTGCAGCCAGAACATTTTTTCATTACCTCTGCATTTGTAGAAATTCGCATCCGCCTTCATTATTTTGTAGGATTCCATCGGAGCGCCAAGAGTTCTTAGTCTTTTTCCTATTTCATAAGATGTCGGATCTTCGTTTCTGTCTATATTTTGAATGAAATCATGATAATCAGATAATCTCTCTGTAAAACCTATCAGCACGCTGTCGACCAGATCACGGGGTGAGTTCAGCGTATTAAGGTATTCAAGGAATACCTCTCCCATATTCAGTTCTACGTTTTTTATTAAGATATTCAAGAGGAAAGTTACCCGAATCCTCTCCTTCGGTCCAAGCTAACAGATTGCATCAATACAAACATACCACCATGATTACGATATTATTGATCAAATGCAAGCCCTGATACTGAATCCGCACAGTTCCAGGTTCTTCAATATATCTTCCGGATTTTCGCCCCACAGCCCCAGTTTACGTGATATATGCTCCGTCCAGGAGTATTTATCGAAATCAAATCTTTCTTCCATACCTTCAGGCAGGGGTATCATGTAGTTGGCTTTCCGGTAGTACTCCTGTCTGAGGTAGCCTGAATCCATCTTTTTCATGGCTTCGGATACGTCATCATCACTGAAACGGGGGTACTCCTCCTCGAACAGGTGGAAATCCATGGGATACCTTGGTCTGAGTGGGGGATCTTCATCAGGATACCCCATTGTTAACATCACAAGAGGAAAAATCCTGTCCGGTAGTTCGTACAACTCCTTTATCTTCTCAGCCATAAATGGAGCAGCTCCTATAAAGCAGCTTCCCAGCCCGATGCTTTCCGCAGCTATCACCATGTTCTCAGCCATATACGCAGCATCCTGTATCCCGAACATCAAAGTATAAAGATCGGATGCTTTTCTCTTCCACCCCCTCATCTCCATCACCTTTTCCATCCTGTATACATCAACGCAGATCGTGAATAGAAGGGGAGCCCTGAATATGTTCCTCTCCATATTCCTTGATAGCAAAACGCTACCCATCTGCATAGCGAACGGTGCCTGCTGTCCAACTCGAATAACAGTTTCCACTACCTCGTCCGAAGGCTGTTCCTCCCGGTATTTCCTTATCGATTTTCGGTTCATCATTGCATCAATTACGGGATTACTTATCATTATTATCCTCCATAACTTTTGTCCCTATGTCTGCTGGCTTCTTTAATATACTTTTCGGGAGGAATGAACGATTTTCATTTCAAAACCTCTTCGAGTCGATTACTGATTTCAATTCTACACTGCCATAGGAACTGTGTCACGGTTTCAGGAACGACAGGGCTTGTCCTAAGGATGGTATGGGCTTAAATTGAATTGAATAATTAACACCTCAGAGGAGTAAAACATGGTAATATTTAGAGTAGCCCTCACGCTTTTCATGGTCATAGCAATCCATTCAGGATGCGGTAAAGCTACTGATGTAGAAGCTGTTGATGCTCATCAGGTAGAACGCGAACTTGTCCCCTTTGATTCGATAGGTATCGAGATGGGGAATTCAAATTATGTTTTCGGAATGCCCAGAGCACTGGAATTTACTTCATTGGGTAATATAGTTGTAGGGGATATTTCAAAAATGAAGCTTATGATGTATTCACCGGATGGAATGTTCATCCGACGCGGCGGCTTCGAAGGACAGGGACCAGGCGAATACACGGCTCCTACGGGTATCTCGCCTACTCCATCCGGGGGCATAATGGTTGCCGACGCGATGGGGGGCAAACTGATATTTTACGACTCTCTCTTGAGTTACAGTCATGAGCTTACAGGTTTTGTTCCATATCCTCCGGAAAATCCTGTAATACAAACTGATGGGAGCATTGTAGGTATAAAATTTATTTTTGACCAGGAAGCCGGCAGCCTATGCAACTCGCTGAACAGATGGGAGCCCGGGGAAACCGAAACATCATTCAGCTACCTTGAGAGAACTTCTGACTTCGATCAGCAGAACCCCAGAAAAGTATTTCAGGAAACGGGGATAAATTTCTGTGTACTTAAGGATGGCAGAGTAATCGTGTCACCTCTTAGTACTGAAGAATACACTCTCACCTGCTACACTGCTGAAGGTGAGGTAGAATGGGAAATTCATCCTCCCTTCGAAAGGTACAGGCGCGCTGAGGAAGATATTGAGGTGGAACGTGAAATGATGCGTGCTGCCATGAGAAGGAACGGCAGAGATCCTTCGTACGTTGACCAAATGGAACTTCAGGAATGGGCGAATGCCGTAACAGGCCTGTACGCACAGTTAGATAAAATATGGGTCAGGAGAGGAGGCAGCCTGGAATCCCTGTTTGATATTTACTCCACAGATGGAGAATACCTCTACTCCTGCTCAGTACCATACCTGCCATACGGTAGCAGTGTAGGTTTCGCCATTTCCCCGTACAGTTCCAGTATTCTTGCATATCTGGCAAATCCGGAGGATTATTCGAGGATCTGGATACTTCATGAGGTGACAGGAGGTTAATTTAATCCTGCTGACATAACTATATAAGAACCATACTACTGATATTCAGAACTGTAATATCTTCATACTGGTGGGGGACATGATGCTTGACAGACTGAGAGAAAAAATTTTTGAATTCCGTAATCTTCGTGACTGGAAACAGTTCCACGATCCAAAGAACCTCGCTGAGGCTATTGCCATCGAATCCGGGGAACTTCTTGAGAACTTCCTTTGGAAAACCTGCAATGAATCTCGCAATCTTGACAGCGATAACGTTGTTGCAATCGGCGAGGAGATTGCTGATATAGCGATATTCCTGACCATTCTAGCCCACGAAATGAATCTGGATATCGATAAAATTGTTGACAGGAAGCTTAAGCTCAACGAAAAGAGATATCCAGTTGAAGCCTCAAGGGGCAATGCTGAAAAGCGTCCCTGAGGAACCAGCAGGTTACTGCCTTCAAAGGAAGTTCCGGAAGAGATTATACTGCCGACTGAAGCCATTAGTGTTGACCAGTTAAGGATTTCGTAATAATAATTGAATAACGTTTCCGGCATGAACAAACCAAACCCTCCTCTTCCGCAAAAAATTGATTATTGTACTTGTTAAACCTACATCCTCCAGGAAAAGGAGAATCAGTTTGGAAACAGAATCCGGCTTTGATGGTGAATCGCACGGTGAAAAAATGGATAGAATGCAAAGTGCTTTAACCGACCTGAAAAAAAGGAATACTCAGCTGAAACGCAAGCTGCAAAGCCTTGAACTCGTTTTCAGGAACGCTGTTGATCTCCTTGTGGTTGTTGATGCTCCTACGGGCAAAATACGAAGGGTAAGCGATGCCGCTGAAGCTGTGCTGGGCTACAAACACTCGAACCTTATCGGTTTAAAACTGTCTGAGATTCTTCCAGCTGATAAAGAAAATGACCATTTGACCCTGGAAGATAACATCCCTGAAATCGTTGACGGTGTATTTCTTGATCAGAAACTTAAATGCCATGACGGTTCATTCAAATCAATGGATATGACCATCAGCCTGGTGGACAACAATGATTTAAGTGCTATTCTTTTAACCTTCAGAGACACTTCCGAAAGAAAGCTTCACCTGAGAGAAATGATAAAGAAGAACAGTGCCCTTGAAAGTGCTCTCAGTGCCATGATCATGGCTGACAGTTCCTGGAAAATAGACTATGCTAACCTTGAAGCTCTCAACTACTGGAGATACAACAGAACCAACATTCTTCACCTTGAACTTTCTGACCTTTTCTCTTTCGTAGATGATTTTGAAAATATGAAGTCATGCATTGATGAGAAGGGTCAGTGGGATGATGAAGTTGAATGCCTGCGCAGAGACAGCACAAGTTTCATAACGCATGCTACTGCTGTGGCTGTGAATAACGATGATGATGACATCGACCCCTGTTATGTTCTTTCCTTCCTGGATATCACAAAACGAGTCAGTATGGAAAAGAAGCTTACGGAACTCTCCCTCCGCGATAATCTTACCGGCCTGTACAACAGGCGCGGGTTCATGACTCTTAGCAGGCAACTGCTGGATTCGTCACGGCGGAAGCAGCCGGAAATTGGACTTCTATACGTTGATATCGACTACCTCAAGCTGATAAACGATGAACTGGGCCATGCAGAAGGTGACAAAGCGCTTGAAACAACAACTGAAATATTGAGGAACTGCTTCAGAGATTCGGACATCATAGCCAGATTAGGCGGTGATGAGTTCGTAGTGCTTTTCCTTGATACAACTGAGTTCACCGTACATTCAATCAGGGAAAGGATAGACAGCAAAATCAAAGAATCTGAAGAAACCAGATTGCTTCCATTCATGCTGTCCCTCAGCATTGGATATCATACTACCGTACTGTGTTATCAGACTCAGATCGGACGACTTCTCAGCTATGCCGACTCGCTTATGTACGAAGACAAAAAAAGCAGAAGAAGCCGCATCAGTGAGGAAGACATCCTGCACAATAAGGGATAGAAGCAGTTTCTCCCGCAGAACTTGACAGCAACAGGTAATTGGAATACGATTCCATATTCGAATAATTGAATACACAACTTTGGAAACAGTGAAATGACATCTGAGAACAGGCCTGACCAGACCCGTTTTGATAGCCATGCTGATATACTCAAAGCCTTAGCGCATCCTGTCAGGCTCATGATTATCGATCAGCTTCTATTGAACCCGAAGTGCGTCATGGCCATTCATGAAATACTGGATGTAAGACAGTCTAACATTTCTCAGCATCTCTCGATTCTGCGAAATTCCGGAATAGTTGCTTCTGACAGCGACGGCTCCTACAGATACTACTACGTTCGAAGGCCCGGCCTTTTAAAAGCAGTGTTGGAAACCTTAGATACTGACTGGCCTGAAACGGATATCGAAGAAGTTAGAAAAAAATTCAAAAAGGCATTAAACAAGAACCAGAAAAAACAGGGGATTAACCCCTAAAGGAGTCTTTAATGGGAAAAGTAGCAATCATCCGTAATGGAAGCGAGAACTCAAATTTGTATCCAACATTCATAATGGGTTCTGCAACTGCTGCATCCGGTGATGATGTAATAATATTCTTCACACCCGGAGGTGTTCCAGCTCTCAAACCAGGTTATCTGGAAAGTTTAAATGCATAAGGCATGCCTGCAATGAAAGAACTGCTTGAAGGCGTAATGGCTCTCGGCGGTCGCATGGTACTTTGCGAACTTGGTCTTGAAGCCAAGGATGTAACCGCAGAAGACCTCAGGGATGATATTGAAATAGGCGGAGCAACCAGTTTCATGGCCGACATAAAAGATGCAAAAACAACATTCTCATTCTAACACGAAAGGAACGATGTACAATGGCTTCACGTACACTTGATGCTTTAGGACTTAAATGCCCCCAGCCGATACTGAAAATAGCTGTATTAGCCAAAGAGCTGCAGCCGGGCGACATGCTGGAGGTTCTCGCGAACTGCCCCTCCTTCCCTGTTGATGTTAAGGCCTGGTGTGCAAGAACCGGAAAAACCCTGCTGTTCTGCGCTACTGAAGGAGACGGCAAGCATAAAGCACAGATCCAGTTTTAAAATTGGGCGAACCAATAATGGAAATTTTTGAACCGCGTATCATAGGGTTTCTATGTAACTGGTGCTCTTATGCGGGGGCCGACCTTGCCGGTACAAGCAGGCTGAAGATGCCCCCGAACCTGGTTCCCGTAAAAGTCATGTGTTCCAGCCGGGTAGATCCGGAAATGGTTACGGATGCTTTCCTCCGCGGTGCCGACGGCGTACTTATCGCCGGTTGCCACCCGGGTGATTGCCATTACGATAAAGGGAATTATTACGCAAGGCGGAGATTCGCGGTTCTGAAGAAGGTAGTCGAGAGCCTGGGCCTTGAAGCTGAAAGGCTCCGTCTCTCATGGATATCCGCCTCGGAGGGAGCCCGGTTTCAGCAAATCGTGGCAGAATTCACTGAAACGATAAGGAAACTGGGACCAAATCCCACACAAAAGGAAACTCTTCTATAGTGGCGTCCGATATCCTTGTTATAGGAGCCGGTGTTGCGGGAATGAAGGCATCACTTCTTCTGGCTTCAGCCGGAAGACATGTTCATCTGATTGAGAGCACTTCCGTAATAGGCGGCAGGCTTATACGGTGTGAAGATATCTTTCCCGCGATGGAATGTGCAACATGTATGGTTTCGCCCATGCAGCAGGAAATACTCCGAAACGATCTCATAGATGTGGTAACTCTTGGAGAGGTACTTAGCGTTGAAGGCTCAAAGGGAGAATTCCGGGTAAAGATACTGAAAAAAGCTTCATGCGTAGATCCTATTGCATGCATAGGCTGTGCGGAATGCTGGAATGCCTGCCCGGTTGAAAAAAATAATGAATTCGAGGAAAATCTTTCAAAAAGAAAGGCCATTTCCGTCCCCTGCGCCGGAGCTCTTCCAAACGTCCCTTGGATAGACAAAGATATCTGTCTCAGATGGAACGGTGACGAAAACTGCAATCTGTGCACAGAAGCCTGTGTCTTCGAAGCCGTGGATTATTCAGATGAAGACTCTGAGTCTGAAATAACCGTATCGGACATAATACTGGCGACAGGTTTCCAGCCGCCCCCGGGAAAATCGTTTGAAAGATTCCTCTGGGGAAGCAACCCGGGTGTATTCACCGCATCCGAATTCGAACGGTACTACTCATCAAACGGTCCCACATCAGGAGAACTGCTTACAAAGGACGGGCAAACACCTGATTCGGCGGCTGTAATCGTTCATGCAGGCGGCATCGGCAGTTACTCAAACATCAATACCATGTACTCCCTCAAATTTCTTCATTACCTGAAGGAAAAACTCCCGGATATTCACCCCGTGGTTTTACTTGACGCATCCTATTCTCCCGATAAACTCCAGGACAGATACCACCAGGAATGGCGGAGCGCGGACACAGACGTGATTATTTACACGCAGGTTCCAGATGTGCATACGACAAAAGACGGAAAAAGCCTTAGTATTACCTGCAAAACAGAGGGAGGCAGTTTTTCGGCAGAAGTTGATCTGCTTCTGCTTGGCACGACAATGTTGCCTTCATCCGGAACAGCGAAGTATATCGAACTCCTTGACATTGAAGGCAATGAAGACGGATTCGCGGGAAATCCCGAACCAGATCATTCTTCTGTACTTACCACCGTTTCAGGTATCTTCGCGGCGGGATGCGCAAGCGGTCCCTTGGACATCGCAGCTTCTGTAACCAGTGCCGCAGCCGCGGTCGGCAGAGTGCTGGCAAACTCGAAAGGCAGAGTATCGTGAGAACCGGCGTTTTCGTGTGTAGCTGCGGTCCGAATATTGGCGATAGAATTGATATTGAGAAGATAGCAAAAGAAGTTTCGGAGATTGAGGGTGTTGTCCTCTCGGAAACTTACGGTCTGCTCTGCTCTCCCGACGGAAAAAAGTACCTTGCTGATAAAATTACTGGAAACAGCCTTGACAGGATAGTTATCGCGGCATGTTCCCCGCGGGAACATGAGGAAACATTCATGAAAGTCTGCGAAACTGCAGGACTGAACCCCTTTATGATGCAGATGGCCAATATACGCGAGCAGGTTGCGTGGGTAACACCAGATAAAAAATCCGCTACGGAGAAGGCTCTGAAACTCGTAAGGGGTGCCATAAACAGGACCAGTCGCCACAAGCCGCTCGAGAAAACAAGCATTGTTTGTAATCCTGAAGTTGTAGTAATCGGTGGCGGAACAGCAGGCATGACCACTTCTCTTCTTCTTGCGGATGCCGACCGAAGGATAACCATTATTGAAAGAAGCCCTTCACCTGGCGGTTCTGTAACACTCGAGAATGAAAAGCTGGTGGAAAACCTTTCGGCAAAAGTAGCCGGGCGAAGCGAAATAAAGGTAATAACCGGACTGGAACCGGAAGAGATCGTGGGTTTCTTCGGAAACTTCATTGTCAACCTCGGCAAAGACTACGATGAGATCAGAGCCGGAGCGATAGTTCTTGCAACAGGATGCTCAAAGGATGAAAGCGGCAGAGCCATCGCCTCAGAAGGATTCAGGGAGATGGCTGAAATGCTGCGAATCTCAACCGATCAGGATGGCTTCCCCGCAAGAGAGCACGATTCCCTGGCACCAATATCAACTCCTATCAACGGCGTATATGTAACCGGATGCGCTGGAGGTCCCTGCAGCCTCAGAGCAACCGTATCACAATCTGAAGCGGTAGCCGGAACCATACTATCCTCCCTCATACCGGGAAGGAAAGTTGAAACCGAGCCCAGAACGTCCGTTATATCCGAAACACTCTGTCGTGGATGTATGACATGCATGGAGGTTTGCGGATACGGAGCAATATCCTTCAATGAAGAAAAACTGGTCTGCCATGTAAACAGTGTTCTTTGCAAAGGATGCGGCAACTGCGCTGGTGCATGTCCTTCCGGAGCCATCAGGGCTCAGCATTTTACTCCAGACCAGATACGTTACCAGATGGCAGGAGTTCTGAGATGAAGGGTGCAGCGTTGGAATCAGGAAAAGGAATAAAATCCATACTTATCGATCTGATGACAGATGCCCTTAACAATGGTGCTGTCAGCTCTATTCTAGTGCCCTCAACGGGACCTGATAATTCCTTCCCCTGGACTCTTGTAACCGATGTTTCCTCTCTGGATCGAGCTGAACCCATTCCTCCTATAATGTCCGTTCAGGGAGCAAAAGCCCTGGCTTCATTCACTCAGTTTCCAGAAGAAGGAAGGTTGCTTGCCGTTATGCGCCCGTGTGAGGCAAGGGCTGCAATCGAACTTTCGAAGCTTGAACAGATCGATCTTAACAATATTATTCTTCTCACATTCGATTGTCCTGGCGCGGTACCTCTTTCCGAATTCGGAGATGATGGTATAATGAAACCGGACATTCAACAGTCGGAAACCATTCGCCCCCTCTGCAGGCAGTGTACCAGCTTCACCTCGGAAGGTGATGTATGCCTGACATGCAATGAAGACGATCGGATTCTGGTTCCCCTGACCACCAAAGGGCAGAATTTTCTCGATTCACTCGGCAAAAGGGCGGAAGCGGATGCTTCAGCATGGATGAAATGGGCGAAGGATCTCAGTGAAGAACGGCAAAAGATAAAGAAGGATGCCGAGAATAAGCTGAAGAGCACATATGGCGGACTGAATGGATTAGCCGAATTTTTCAGCGGATGCATCTCTTGCCGTAACTGCAGAAAGGTATGTCCCATATGCTACTGCAGACTATGCTTCATCGACATGAAAGACAGGCGCTCCCCTTCTTCTGAGTACCTTGAGCATTCCAGTAACGCCGGAGCAGCAAGGCTTCTTTCTAATACACTTCTCTTCCATGTGGGCAGAATGGCCCATATGAGCCTTTCATGTGTATCTTGCGGAATGTGCGAAGATGCCTGTCCATCTGATATACCAATCGGCAGGCTTGTCAGCATGGTTTCAAGTAACACTACCGATATCTTCGGTTACAGTGCGGGAAGTAATCCTGAAGACCCTCTTCCCCTCAATACTTTCCAGCTGGAAGAACTTCATGAATACGAAGACTAGTAATCCTGGAGGTGGATGGTTGGCTGAAAACAGCGTACTTATATCCGATGCGTCAATGCAGGATACTCTTAGATATATACTGCATCACCTTCTTGAAACCGGTGAGGTTGATTCCGTTTTCGGCCTCCGCGGAACAAAGCAGGAAGGCAGATACTGCTATTCACTGATTTCCGACCCGTCTATGCTGAACGAAATCCTGCCTTTTTATCCGGTTATGCCGATTCAGGGGGCAAGAGCTTTATCGGAATTGACTATTACTAAACCACTTGATCGCCCCGTTGCCGCTCTGCTGAGACCCTGCGAGATCCGGGCATTTGTAGAGAATGTCAAGCAGTCTCAGGGAAATCTTCAGAATATTTTCGTGATCAGCTGCACATGCCCCGGAGTGATTCCAGCACGAGAATTGCTCACGGAAGACAGACAAAATGTTCTTAAAAACCATGATGAGAATATCAGATCCGCATGTAAAGCATGTACTGAATTCATTCCCGGACAGCAGGCAGATATGATCGTTCTTACAGCTTCGGATAAACCGCAGGATGAAACGATCATCTATCTGCAAACGGAAAAGGCTGCTGAAATTGCTGAAACCCTCGATTCCTATAAACTGGAAACGGGTTTGCCCCTTGATAAAATCACGTCTGAACTTCTAAAGACCAGGAAAAAGGCTCTCGAACACCTGCTCGGAACAATACCGCCAGTAGCTGAAGGCCTGCAATCACTGGTTTCCCTCTTCTCAGCATGTATAGGATGCCGCGGATGCAGAGAGGTATGTCCTTTATGCAGCTGCATACTCTGCGATTATGAAACTGCCCGAACGATCCATTCTCCCGGACTGGTCAGGGCCGAATCAAAGCTCAGGGGATCACTGAGGGTACCTTCCGGAACAATTCAGTTCCAGCTTGGCAGACTGATGCATATTGCGCCTATGTGCATCGCATGCGGTCAATGCAGCGATGTATGCCCTGTTGATATCCCGGTATCTGACATCTTCATAAGGGCAGGAAATCTGGTTCAGGAATCTCTTAACTACCACCCCGGCAGAGACGTTGATGATCCCCCACCCATGGCTACATATTTAGCAGACGAACTGCTTGAAATAACTGACTGAATTTACCGTACCGGTTTTTTCTGGTTCACCTATTTTATTATATCCGATGGTACTTCGAACAGGCAGTTGTAGGGCGCACTGAAATAATCTCCAAGCAGGTCTTCAGGCTGGCCAACAGCTTCAAGCGAATCCCTCCAGTGAGAGAATGATACAGACCCTGTACTGGCTCCGATTACCCGGAGTATTCGCATCATTTCTCCGACTTCCCATATGTAGCTGTCGGCTTCTTCGATGTCCAGGATAACTCTTTCATTAACGTGGCAGGTCAGAAAATAATCCATAAGAGGATCGGTAGACCAGAAGGACATTATCTTTCCGCTCTCGTCACGAATGATCGGATGAATGTAATCGCCGACTTCATAACCCAGGAAAATACCGCTTACAGTTGTGGAATCGTATACAATGTTTGGCGGAATTTCAAAGTCATCCGCAACCACGCCGGATAGAACAGCCAGAATAAATATCAGGTTCAAATTCAACCTCATTCCTATTGAAAAATACTCCATGACTTTTCAAACTGAATATTGCTTCTTATTCAAGACATCACAATACCATGTAAACTAATATAGCGGGAACAGAAAAAATCCTCAACGACTGGTTCATATGCGTTTAACCATGTGTGTTTTTCACTTGAATATTGTATATTATAAATGAAAATTTAACATACGAACTTTGTAGGAAAACTTCCAGTTAAGGAGATATAATGAAATCATATGATGTAATTATCATCGGAGCCGGTCCCTCGGGAATTGTTACAGGAATAACTGCCAGAAAACAGAATCCGGAAAAGTCCATTCTTATGATCAGGGAAGAGGAAAAGGGTCTTGTTCCGTGTGGAATTCCCTACATTTTTCATGACCTTGACGATATATCACAGAACCTCATGGGACCTGCACCATTCGTAAATGCTGGCGGCGAGGTTCTGGTTGACAAGGTAACCGATATCGATATTCGCGGCAAGACTCTTCAAACCGAGTCCGGAAATGGTTTTTCTTACGGCAAGCTTGTCTTTGCGACCGGTTCAATCCCAACCATTCCAACGTTTATCAGGGGTTACGATCTGGAGAATGTTGAATACATCGCAAAAAGTTTCAATTACATCAACGGGCTTATGGATCGGATAAGACCCGCAGTGGATATTGTTGTCATCGGAGGAGGGTTCATAGGCGCCGAAGTTGCTGAGCAGCTTGCTAAACACAGAGACAAGAATGTAACGCTGGTCGAAAGGGAGAATCATTGCCTTTATCGCGCTTTCTCAGCCGATTTTGCAGCACTTGCTGATGAACATCTAAGGAATGCCGGAGTGAATGTATTGACAGGCTGTACCGTTAAGGAACTTCAGGGCAGCAGTGGTAAAGTTGAGTCGGTTATACTGGAAGATGGAAGATCGATCAAAGCTGACCTGGTTTTCTCAGCAATAGGATACAAACCCCGAACCGGGCTCGCGGCCAGGGCCGGTCTTCAGCTGACAAGTAACGGAACGATCAGAGTTGACAGGTACCTGCGTACCGAGGAGAAGGATGTATACGCAGTTGGAGACTGCTCACAGACTTCCGGTTTCATAACAGGCAGAACGGATAATATAATGCTGGCCTCAACGGCTACGGCAGAGGCAAGAATACTGGGTTACAACCTGTTCAGCATCAGCCTGCTCCGTACTTTTTCTGGAACACTGTCTGTGTTTTCTACCGAACTGGACGGGTTCGTATTCGCTTCTGCGGGGGCGATTGAACAAACAGCTGAGGAAGCAAACGTGGATTACGTGATCGGTAGATTCGAAGATGTCGATCGCCATCCAGGTACACTGCCGGGTGCGAAGAAGATAATAATCAAGATAATCGTCTCTCCTGAAAACGGTGAGATAATCGGTGGAGAGATCTACGGCGGGAAATCCGCGGGGGAACTAATAAATGTTATCAGTCTTGCTATTCAGAAATACGTTACAGTGTATGAGATGATATCCTTTCAGACCGGAACGCATCCTCTGCTGACAACCGCGCCAACGAAATATGCACTGGTCAAGGCATGTGAAAACGCTATTGTGAATATAGGAAAGTAGGTCGGGCTAAATTATCTAAACTTCACATATCAAAATATAGAATATATATGATATAAATTGTATTTATGGGAGATTTTCGATAAGAGAGTCTTCGAATATACGGAGCATTTTCTCCATATCCATTTTCCCTGTAACCAGGGGAGGCCATAGATAGAGTACCGGCCCCAGGGGACGGATGAACAGCCCTTTTCTTCTGGAAGTTTCATCAATTTCAAGGGCTTTCCCTGATCCACCGTTTTCTTCGCTTATTTCCAGTGAGCTCATGCAGCCAAGAGCTGTCGATCCATATACACCGGGGATATTTCTAAATCTTTTGAATGCTTCCGAAAGCATTTTCGAAAGCATCTCTACATTCTCCAGAACTTTATCCCTTTCATATACGTCAATGGCGGCACATGCCGCAGCTGCAGCTATAGGGTTGCCGCAGTAAGTATGACCATGGTAAAAAGTTCTATCCGTTTCGACATCACTTCTGAAGGCGTCGTAAATCTTATCCGACGCAACAACGGCACTCATTGGAAGGGTTCCCCCGGTGAGACCCTTCCCGATGCACATCATATCCGGCACTATTCCTGCAAGCTCCGAGGCGAACATTCTGCCGCTGCGGCCGAATCCCACTGCGATCTCATCCAGAATCAGCAGCACGTCATTCTCATCACAGAGTTTTCTCAATTTAGCAATATATCCGGGTGGATAAATTCTCATTCCGACAGCACCCTGACATACAGGTTCCACTATCACAGCAGCAATAGAACCGGAGTTTTCAGTTACCGCCTTTTTCATTGAGTTGAAACATTCCAACTCACAGTCTTCAGGTTTTCTTTTGTATCTGCAGTGAAAACAATGAGGCGATTCAGCTGTAATCGATTTATTAATAACATGCTCTACCGATTCATGAAACCTGCTGATATAACCCAGACCCACGCATCCGAGTGTATCACCATGGTATCCGCCGGATAGAGATATCATTCTTTTCTTTCCCGGCCTTCCCTTATTCCACCAGTACTGTATCGATATCCTCATGGCCGCTTCCACTGAACAGGCTCCGTCTGAAGCGTAGTAAACCCTTGTAAGATCTCCCGGTGCAATCTCAGCTATCTTCTCCGAAAGCTGAATTATCTTTGTATGCGACATGCCGCCTGTGATTGAATTCTGAAGCATCCCTGACTGTTTTCTTATTGCTTCGATTATATCCCTCTGGCTGTGCCCCAGATTCATGCACCACCAGGAGCTGATACCATCAAGCATCCTGTGCCCGTCGGTATCTATCAGGTAAACACCTTCAGCCTCCTCAATTACGGGAAACCTGCTCTGTTCAAGAGAACTGATATCGGTATAGGGATGCCAGAAATGGCTGATATCCTTCTTTCGAAGAGTCTCCGTTCTTATCATGACAGTTCCAGGATCTTTCCGGCCAGGATTGACATGGTTCTCATAAAAGAAACGTTACAGGCCGATTCGTCCACGCCTGGCATATATGGGATATCCATCGTTAAAGGTACTTCACCAAATTTCGCGATTGCCCGGGGATTATCTTCTGTGATTATTGAAGTATCCTCTGTCAGGTGGTTCACGACTACCGCTGTGATTCGCAATCCGGCATTCTTCAGAACCGTAATCGAAAGCAGTGAATGATTTATCGTACCCAGATCCTCTCTGGCCACGAGGATAACCGGCCAGTTCAGCTCAATCATAAGATCAAGCATTTTTTCATTTTCATTGAGCGGAACCAGGATCCCTCCAGCTCCCTCGGCAACCAGAAAGTCGCAACTGTTCGATAACCTTTCCATCTTATTAACAATTGTTTTTACATCTGGCTGAATCCCGGACAGCCTTCCCGCAAGATGGGGGGAACACGAGGGAGTGTATCGGAAAGGACACATCAGATCCAGTAATTGAGCATCGGGCTGCAACCCGGCCATCCTGATACTGAATTCAAGGTCGGGTGCTGAAAGCATGCCGTTTACTTCAGTACATCCTGTCTGTACAGGTTTTACAGGAAGAACAGCTACTTCTTCGTCTCTGAGAGCTTTCAGAAGTCCGGCGGCAACAAGTGTCTTGCCTACGCCCGTACCTGTCCCGGTTACGAACATGCCTCGCATGCTTACGATTTCCTCGCCAGGATGTACAGGATTCTGTAGGTTGACGAGACTTCTCCGCAGCTGTCAATCCGGAAATGCTCCCTGTAATATTCCATCATCTTCTTCAAATCTCCGGGCTTCAAAAAGGCTGTGCCCTGTTCAATGCAGGCTCCAATTCCTCTTATTGATTTAAGAACCTCAATCGGATGACTGTACGCACACGCAACATTTTCAACAGTACTTAAACGGATGTTCATCCCGCTGTTTTCAAAGCGGTTTGTCCATTCTTCTTCCGTATCCAGGTCAAGCTGACGCATCACCTTTCTGGCTCCAAAGAAGCAGCTTTCCTCAAGCTCACGCAGCATTCCCCTGACGGGAATTGCCATCAGGCAGCTTCCGCCGTCCGGGAGCATCGCATATATACTGTCCGTAAAACGCCGTCTATCGTGAAACCACTGAAGGGAACAGCTGGATACCACAAGATCGTACCTGTCTCCATTTCCGCAGTACTTTTCGGCATCGGCCACCAGAAAAGATACCTGTCTTGAGCAACGAAGTTTCGAGCTGCAGCGATGAACCATATCCGGGGAAATATCCAATGCAGTCACGAAGGAATCCGGAAAGCGCTCGAGCAGTTTCTTCGTAAGAATCCCTGTACCGCATCCAATTTCCAGAATCGATACTGCGGTATCATCGGGAGGAGCAAAATCAATCAGCCTTTTCGCAATTATCCTATGGTGATCTGCATACCTGTCGTAAAGTCCGGCAGCTTTTGAGAAGCTGCTTTTGATAACAGATTTGTCAGGAGATACAATAATCACAGAATTCATTAAGCAGATTTCCCATTGTTTCTGGTTCGGTAAGAGGCAGCAGATGCCCCGAGTTTCTAAAATATTTCTCTCTCGAATTACCAGATGTATTCGTGCTGATGTATTCACTGCATTCCCAGGGAATAATATCGTCTTCTCTTCCATGAATCGTCATTACCGGAGCCTCTGCAGTAAGCATAACCTCTGTATCAGTCATGAATTCCAACCCTGAAAGCAGCGCATCCATCGTTATCGAATCGGATTCGTACAACAGGTTATCAACCAGTTGAGGATTCTTAAAGGGACTGAGACACCGTGTAAAAAAGCCTTTCAGATAAACCTTTCTGTTCCTCTCAAGCATAGCCCTTATCTGAGCTGGAGCTTCTCTTGGAACCCCGGGTCTTTCACCTTTTTCTACAAGGCAGGCCATTGATGATATCAGATACAGTCCGGCAATATTATCTGGATGACGGGCTGCTTCCATAAGCGCGATCTGCCCTCCCATTGACCACCCCGCGATAATGCATCGGTCAGAGCTTCCAGCAATTCTTCCGCTGAGTTCACCATCAATTGCGCTCCACCAGTCAACGCATTCAGCATCTAATTCATCTTTTAGAATCTTGATAACGGGATCCCATAAAGTGCATTTCGTCGCCCAGCCGGATACAAGGTAGAGTTTCACCGAATGCCACCATTTATGAAATTCAAAACCTCTGCTGTGTGGTAGAGGTCCTCCCGGGAGTGCCTCAGTGTAACTGAAAGTCTTATCCGCGCTGTTCCTTCAGGTACGGTGGGTGGTCTGATGGCAACAGCCGAAATATTTTCCGTCTTCAAGTAGTCGGAGAGTGCGACAGCTCTGTGGTTTTCTCCCACATGAACAGGGACGATCTGTGATTCCGAAGGCGCCGTTGAAAAGCCGGAAGATTCTATCATATTTCTGAAATGGGAAGCTGTCTCGAGAAGTTTTCTTCCCAAATCGGGCTCAGATTCAATAATATCAATAGCCTTTAGGGCCGCGGCGGGGGCTGCCGGTGGTAAACCTGTGGAATATATGAAAGTCCGTGCCCTGTTGATCAAAAACTCTTTCATATCCGTATTACCAGCAACAAAACCACCGTAGCTTCCCAGGGCTTTACTCAGAGTACCTATTATTGCATGCGGTTTAACTCCATATTCTCTGCATACCCCGCCACCGTTTCCAAAAATCCCTATTGCATGGGCTTCGTCAACTATGAGATTGCAATTGTAACGCATGGACAATTGCTCCAGTCTTCGAAGCGGGGCTATATCCCCGTCCATGCTGAAAAGGGAATCGGTTACAATAAAACGATTTCCCCTGCAGGTTCTGTTTGCCAGGAAATACTCCAGGTGGTCCATGTCGCAGTGTCCGTACCTGAACACACCGGCCCTGCTAATCAGCGCACCGTCTACAAGGCTGGCGTGATTCAGTTTATCCGAAAACACAAGATCATCCCTGGATGTAATCGAGCTGAGAAGCCCTGTATTCGCCAGAAAACCGCTTCCAAAAAGCAAAGCTGCCTCCATACCGGTTTGTCTGGCAAGACGGATTTCCAGATCCTCGTGAAGTGCAATATTCCCTGACATCAACCTGGATGCAGCCACGCTGGAACCGTACAATTCAATCGCCCTTATGGATGCTTCCTTCAGAAGCGGATGATCAGCCAGCCCCAGATAGTCGTTGGATGAAAACTCCAGCATATCCGGTCTTCTGACTGCAAGTTTCCTGGTAAGACCATCCTTTTCTATCTTCTCCAGGTCATTGCCGTACGTTCTCATGATGCTGGAATTCTTCCTGCGGTTTCCAGGAGTTCCAGATCGTTCTGAATCCGTGAACCTGCCGTAGTAAGAAGGTCTCCTGTCATTATACCCGTCACCCCGGCTCTGAATATTTCTTTCTGATATTCACCCAGAAGTTTTCTCCCGGCACATATTCGCAATTCGGCTTCCGGACAGACCATTCCGAACATGATTACTGTTTTCAGCATATCTGCTGGTGAAAAAAATTCCTGCCGGGAGTTGATTCGCGTACCCTTGAGTAGAATAAGGAAATTCAACGCAATCGAATCAACTTTCAGATCCCTCAGCTGAAACGCCATATAAACCCTCTGACGCAAACTCTCTCCAAGGCCGATGATCCCGCCCGAACAAACTTCCAATCCTGCAAGTTTCGCGTTAGATATCGTATTTATCCTGTCCTGCCAGGTATGTGTTGTACAGATTTCGGGGAAGTAAGTTCTTTCAGTCTCAAGGTTATGGTGATACCTGCTAAGACCTGTACTCCGTAAAAGTTGTAGCTGCTGCAGCGAAAGAAGACCCAGGGAAGCGCACCAGAATGGTTTCATTTCCCTGCCCCTGGATATCATTCCGCAGATATTTTCCAACTCCTCCCGGGTGGGAGAACCACCACTGGTCACAATTGAAAAATTCCCTGCTCCAAGTTCTCCTGCTCTCCTCCTGGCGGACAGTATGCTGTAACTATCCATCATCGGATAAGATTTGCAGGACGTAGAGCTTACAGATGACTGAGCACAGAAGGCACAGTCTTCGGTACAGTTTCCCGATTTGGCATTAACTATTGAACAGAGTGAAACTTCATCTGAGGACTTCTCGGCTCTCATTCCATCGCAGAGCTGAAGCAATGATGGAATCCGCTTCTCAGGAGTCTTAAGAACTTCAAGGGCTCTGTCGGGACTGATATCCTGCATAATGTGATTTCCCTGCATTCAGCTGCCTGAGGAAGTTCCATGCAGAGTAGCATCCCCCGCATATACCATACGCACTGAACCATCTCGAAGTTCAAGCTTCAGGGCTCCATTATTCGCGATCCCTACTGCTTTTCCACTGATTATTTTTGTCGCTGTCTTCACATCGACCTGCTTATTCTGAAGCATTGAATACGTGTTCCATTCATCTATAATGAAACCCAGATCTCCCAATGATAACCACTCATTGTAGACTCTCTCGAATTCCTCCAGCAGAAATACTGCTGTTTTCACCCTTGAGTATTCACTTCCAGTCTCCATTAACAACGAAGTGGCAATATTTCGAATTGAATCATCAGATGGTTTCATATTGACGTTTATTCCCGTACCCACCACAACGTAATTAACCCTGTCTATCTCCGCCTTTATTTCACAGAGAGTACCGCTTATCTTTTTTCCGTGACAGTAAATATCGTTGGGCCATTTTATATTGAATTGCAGATTAGAAACCATGCGATTAAGAGCCCTGACTGACGCTATGACCGACAGAATCGGAATCTGGGATGCTTCAGCCGGCGAAACCTCGGGTCTTAAAACGATGGAAAGGTAAAGGTTCATGCCTGGAGGTGAAATCCATTTTCTTCCTTTTCTACCCCGGCCCCTGGTCTGCTGATCAGTCGTTACTACGGTACCGTGTGTGGCTCCCTGCCTCGCCAGTGTCATCGCAAGATCATTGGTTGAATCCACCGTTTTCATATAAACGATTTCATCACCGAAACATTCAGTATCAAGATAACGGTGGATTTCATCACTGATAGGCAGGTCAATCCCTTCCGACAATCGGTATCCGCGGCTAGAGACAGCATCGATGGTATAACCCATTTCCCGCAGCTTCCCGATGGTTTTCCATACGGCCGAACGTGATACACCCAGTTCCGTAGATATATCTTCACCTGATATGTATTCTCTGCTGTTCCTTAGAATTTTCAGAATTTTGCGACCGTTGTCGCCCATTATTGACTTCCATATCTGCTTGCTATTAAATATTATATTTCGGTATTAATCATTCAGCACAGATGTGAGTATGAACCAAGGAATGACTATTGTCAACCAATACTTGCGAGCAGGTTGACAATTGAGAGTCACCATCTCCACCGTGACTACGCACCTCCGGGAACGAAGAACATGACCCTCTTTTTTAATGACCCTTTATCCATCCTTTTCCCGGATCTGGCTTTGAGTCCCTTTTTGTATATGGTTTTACGTCTATCAGGGGTGTTCCATCGAGGGCGCTCAATCCGGAGGTATAAATTCTGTTTCCCTCAATTCTGAGAAGTCTCGCAACATCAAGCCCGATTGGATTCGGCCGGTTGGGAGATCTGCTGGCAAACAGCCCTACTGTACCGCCGCCCAGAGATGGCGGATGCGCAACATTTGAACCATTGTAACCCTTCGCTCTATCTATGTGGAAAAGAACGATGACATACCTGAAATATTCAAGATCCTGTAAGGCTGTCTCATACTCCGGTAGCAGTTCAAGCACGAAGGGTCCCTTCGTATCACCCTCCTTTGGCTGGAATGGAGCCATATCAATGTAGGGTGAGTGTATTAATCCAATAGGCCTGTAGATTATTTCGTTCATAAATACTCCTCTGCCGTATTCGGTTGCTGAGTTACAGGTATTTGATTCTCAGTCATAATATTAAATAAATTCCCGCTGACACCATGGCTGCTGAATTTCAAGCTTGGTCGGCACTTGCCTTTATATATCAATTGTTAGTATATGACATCCATATGTAAATAGCAGGAGTATTCAACATGTCGAGTTCTGAAAGTACAAATGGAGAGCTTATTCAGGAGCTGTCTGATCTCAGAAAACAGTTGGACGGTTTCAAAGATAAGCCATACTCTTCTCCCATTGATGGATTAAACACCAATGAATGTATTGATTTTTTTCAAAGTATAATTGCCGCCATCACCGAACCAATACTTATATTGAACGCTGAACTCAAATGCGTTTTCGCGAACAAGAGCTTTACTGAAATATTTAGCATCAAACCCTCCACCATCAAGGGTGTTTCCGTTTACGAAATAGGCGATGGTCTTCTAGACCTTGAAGACCTGAGAAACCTTCTTGAAGAGCTGCTCTCAATTCACATGGATTTCGACGGATACGAAGTTAATCTCAATTTGATCAACATAGGCGAACGGATAATGTCGCTGAGCGCAACTGATGTACATCAGAAATCAGATAATGAGAGGCTTCTGCTCCTGAGCTTTATCGATAATACAGAACAGAAAAAAGCTGAGAAAAAACAAAGGGAGGATGAGGAGAGGTATAGATCACTCTTCGAAACCTCGAAGGATGCAGTAATGATACTTGAGCCTCCTGCCTGGGCTTTCACAGCAGGGAATCCTGCCACCATAGAGATGTTCAAGTGTACAAGCGATACCGATTTCGTATCAAAACAACCCTGGGAACTCTCACCGGAGTATCAGCCCGATGGCCAGATATCAGCCATAAAGGCTAAGGAAATGATCAATATGGCAATTGAGAACGGATCCAACTACTTTGAATGGGTTCATAAAAGACTTGATGGCGAAGAGTTTCCCACAACCGTTCTTCTCAGCCGTGTAGACCTGAAAGGAAAAAAACTTCTGCAGGCAACTGTACGCGATATCACCGGACGTAAACAGGTTGAAGATGAACTCAGATTACACCGGTTCCACCTTGAGGAAATAGTCAGGGATCGAACAGCGGAACTCCAGGAAAGCGAAAAGAAGTACCGCACTCTTGTGGAGCAGAGCCATGATGGTATTTACATCTACGGAGCCAACCACTTTCTGTTTGTGAACGATCGTGTATGTGACCTTACGCAATACAGCAGAGATGAGTTGCTGAACATGGAATACTCAACCCTGATCCATCCCGATGACAATGATATGCTGAACGTAGACGGAACCATAAAAGATGGCTTATTTGAAATCCCGAATGTTTTCCAGCTTAGAATAGTAAGGAAAGACGGGAAAATCCGTAATATAGAATTTTCCATTCGAGAACTGACCTACAGTGGTGAAGAGGCAGTCCTCGGTATAGCCAGGGATATAACCACACTGAAAAAACTGGAAGAGGAACAGAGGAGAATTGAAAAGCTTGAATCCCTGGGTCTTCTTGCTGGAGGCATAGCCCATGATTTCAACAATTTTTTAACAGCCATCATAGGTAATATTTCCCTTGCGAGAACCATGGTTGAACCGGGAGGTGATCTGTACGAAATCCTGACAAGCTCCGAACATGCTGCCAGTAAAGCATCCAACCTTCCAAGACAGCTCCTTACGTTCTCCAGGGGAGGAAATCCGGTAAAAGCACGTATATCGATTTCAAAACTTCTCAGGGAATCCGCTGCTTTTGTACTGAGCGGTTCAGTCTCAACCGCCGAGTATTCCATTGCGGATGACCTCAAGCAGGTTATCGCTGACAGAGAACAGATCGGACAGGTCTTCAACAATATCATTATCAATGCATACCAATCCATGCCGGAAGGAGGCCAGGTTTTTATAAGCGCAGAGAACATAATGATAGATGAGAACAATCCAGCGGCAATTCCAGAAGGCCAGTACATCAAAGTTATAATAAAGGACGACGGTTACGGTATTGAAAAAGATCATCTCAGCAGAGTATTCGATCCTTTCTTCACGACAAAGCAGAACGGAACCGGCCTTGGACTGGCAACCGCATATTCAATTATCAGGAAACACCGGGGACACATAATAGTTGAGACTGAAGTGGGTAAAGGCACTGCGTTTACAATATATCTTCCTGTAGACAGTTTTTCCGAGAATCACGATATCCATAAATCCGGACCTGCCAAACTATCGGGAGGAAAAATCCTTGTAATGGATGATCAGAAAATGGTTCGGGAAACCGCAATGTCGATGCTGAAGAAGCTTGGTTACAAAGTTGACAGCGCGGTGAACGGCAAAGAAGCCATTGAAAAATACAAGGCAGGTATGGATAACTCGGAACCATACGACGCAGTAATCCTCGATCTGACAATCCCTGGCGGCATGGGGGGAATAGATACTATGAAGGAACTGCTCAAAATAGATCCGGATGTAACTGCAATTGTTTCCAGCGGGTATTCAACTGCACCTGTTATGGCTGATTACACCAAATACGGATTTTCAGGAGCCATGATGAAGCCATATTCGATCTCTCAGGTTTCAGATCTGATGAAGAATATCTTCAATGAATAAACCTTCAATGAGCTGCAGCAGAAGAGCCTTTCGGAAGTCCGTCTGAATTATCCTGCCAGTTTGACGGCAGCCTGTGGCTGATGGTCTTTGAGCTTAGCATCTTTATCAGCTCATCAAAATCCTCATTCATTCCAGGTTTCATCTTATTCTCCTCCACCAGTTCCACCGCCTTATCGAAGAGCATCAGGGCTGTTTCGGTATTACCCGTTTCAATCTCCGTCATACTTTCAATACTGAGGGCATGACAGTTGCTCAAGAAATCGTTTATCTGAACAGCAATTTTGCGGGATTCTCTGCAGAATTCCAGAGCCTTTGCATAATTTCCAATGAGCCTGTGCAGATTGCCGACGTTCAGGAGAGATATGCATTCATATCTTTTGTTTCCCGACTCACGAGCCAGTTCAAGAGACCTTCGTCTGTAATCCAGTGAACGTTCGTATTCATTCAGCATCCTTGTCAGAACTCCCAGATTATTCAGAATGCCGGACTGAAGAGCCTTGTTACCGATATCGATCTGACACTCAAGAGCTTCTTCGAACATCTCTCCCGCTTGCTTTAAATCGCCTTTTTTGGCTTTGCATATCGCGTAACCGTTAAGGGAATAACCAAGCCCCGACCTGCTGCCAATTTCCCGGTTGAGTTTTATTGAACGGTGAAAACTGTCTTCCGCTCCATCCTGATCTCCAATAGCGGATAGCAGGTTCCCTATATTAGAATATGATGCTGCCATATGGTATTTCTTATCATGCTTCATATGTATTGCAAGTGCCTTTTCATAATATTCCAGCGCTTCGCTGCTATTTCCAGTATCGGACAGGTAGTTAGCAAAACTGCCAAAAATACGACCCTTCAGCTTATCGTCTTTCGCATCAACTGCCTTCTTCAAGGCAAGATCGTACAGATTGTCAATACCTTCCATTTGTCCCATCTCCTGCAGCAGGATACACTTTAATCTCAGGGCTGCTGCTTCCATTGCGAGATTATTTCGATTTCTTGCATTTTCAAGCAATTGATCAATTATTTCGAAAGCCTCGGAAATCTTGCCGGACCTGGCCAGAACCCCCTGCTTTGCTTCAAGAGCTTTCATGTACGCAAACCATTTATCCTCATCGGAATGATCGGATGCAAGATCGAGAATTATATCCACAAGGCGCATGATTTCATCACTCTGGTCATTTGCCCTGGCACTCTCCAGAACTTTCAAAGCCCATTCAAGTGTTTTCTGCTCATCTCGAGCCTCTCTCCAGTGGTTAAACAGAATGGGTGCCATTGCATCAGCTTCATCGGGATATAGCTTTTCCATAGTCTGCGCCGTAAGGTTATGTATAATTCTCCTGTTGTACTTCAGCAGAGTACTGTAAGCTGATTTCTGCTCCAGATCGTGCCTGAAGGATACCTCCCCGCTCTCAGATTTAACCATAAACCCCTTACCAATAAGAAGATCCAGGATTACTTTCAGATCAATATCAAGGTCCAGTCTCGAAACCACCTGTTCCAGTACGGGAATTTTTAAATTGTCGCCGATGACCGAAGCCAGCTGCAGTATTTTCCTCTCATCACGGGGAAGCTTGTCTATTCTGGTCTGTATAAGCGATTGCACAGAAGACGGAATGTTCACCTGATCCGCCTGAATAGAAAGACCCCAAAAACTGTTTCCATGGGGCTTTATCCCCCCTGAATCTAGCAGTCCGAGAACCAGTTCCTCAGCGTAGAAAGGATTACCTCTTGCACATCTGATAATCAGGTTCTCAAGATCGCTTTCGAAAGATCTGCTGCCGTGTTCATCGGAAAGTATGAATCTGGAAATCGAACCTATTTCATCTCTGTTCAGTGGCGAAAGAGCGATTATGGTCCAGCTGTTTTCCATTACATTGAAAATTTCCTCCGAAGATCTTTCGGTTACCACGACCATGATCGGATTGAAGAATCTTCCCGATTCAAGGAAAAGCTGCAGAACTTTCATCGAAGGTTCATCGATCCAGTGCAGATCCTCCAGAGCAAGGATCATAGCTCCTCTATAGCTGATGGCATCAAGCATCAACCTGAGAGCTACGACCTTGCTTCGACTTGCTTCCAGAGTTTCAACCATGAAGCTGTTCCTGATCATCGAGAGTAGATCACCAATGATATGCGAAACCGGCTTCAGCTTAAGACCAAGATTTTTATTGCCGCAGTCTTCAGCTAATTTTACTATCTTCCGGGCGATTTCTTCCGATGTATCATCATCGATTTTCAGGTAATCCCTTAGAATACTTATCCATATCCAGAAAGGAGTCTGAGCGTAGGGCCTGGCATGACCGTGAAGAATCTGCACATCAGAGATACTTTTAAGAAAGTTATGAAGCAGTCTGGATTTTCCGATTCCTGCTTCCCCTGTTATACTGATCAGAACTGGTTTTCTTTTTTCTCCCAACGCGTCCTGCAAAGCCGATTCAAGGATTTTGCTTTCCTTAATCCTGTTGATCATTGGGGTGTCAGACAATCTCTGTGCCCTCTGCCACCTCTCGTACTGAATACTTCCGGGTCCCGAGGGAATGTGAAGTTTAACCGGTAAACTGATGCCGCGGACATTAACTGTTCCATGTTCAGTGAATCTGAAAAGCTCTCCGCATTCCTGCCGCACTTTGTCCGTGACCAGTATTGTTCCGGGCACCGCCATTTCCTCTATGCGGGATGCCAGATTAACCGTTATTCCCGTGGCGGTTAAATGACCGGTAGGGTCAGGAGCAACGGTTACAGAACCGAAGTTAACGCCTATTCTGGATGCTATTCGGTTGCCGCCGGGAAACACCGGGCCAATTTCCTCAAGAATACCCAGCATCCGCAGAGCACAGCTTACAGCTCTTGCGCTGTCATTCTCGGCTGACGTCCTTGCGCCGAAAAGGGCCATGAGCCTGTCTCCCTCGAATTTGTCTACGTACCCTCCGAAAGATTCCACAACCGATGAAAGAAAACCCATTATTCTGGTGATAAGACTGTGCACTATTTCATGATCCATGGATTCACTCAATCTGGTGAAACCAGTCAGGTCAAGAAATAGAATCGCGACTCTGCGTCTTTCCCCCTTCTTCAATCTCCGGGTTTTCCCTGCCAGAAGCCTTTCTTTCCCTGAATATCTTGCAAGGCTTTCTTTAAGGATATCGGCTATTTCTGATGCGGAGACCGGCAGTTCATTCATAGACAGGATAACCTCTTTCATCGAATGTTACTGACATGAATTTACAGCACCTGGTCAGCCATAGCAAGTAAGAGAAAAGCTTCTGGCCAGTTGAACCAGAAAAAGGGGAGGGTACGGACCCTCCCCTTCAACGTGCTGAGCTGTTTCAGCCTATCTTAGAACCATCAGTGATTCAACAGCGGTACAGCCAGGCGTGGAAAGTCTGATATGGTAAATACCTGCGGGAACAGCCCGGTCATTACCGTCCGTCAGGTTCCATTCGAGACTGTGTTCACCACCCTGCAGCTCACTGTTCAGGAGTGTTCTAATCTTGCGGCCGCTCAGATCGAATACATCGATCGTCACATTGGACACTGTTCCGATGCTGAAGTTCAGAACAGCGGATTCGCAAGCCGGGCTTGGATAAACACCGATGAACCTTTCCGGAAGTATCGGGCAACAACATATTAGTTCCGAAATAGTTCAATATCGCTTACTGCGTAATGCAGTGAGACCTGATGCATATTGCTATCGATGAAAAATTTTTAGATAATATCTTCGTTGGAAGCAGTAAAATTTACCGGACTGTTTTGAAATTGTTAAACCTTTTTACAGAAAATTATTTATGAGTAATTCTAATACTGTTTTATCATACGTATCCACTGAGAACATTCTGAGGGATTCAGATGAACTTATCCTTTTCATCAGTCGTACCGGGACAATTGTTCTTATTAATGATCGAGGCAGTGAGATTCTGGGCTGTCCCGCTGATGAAATTACCGGGAAGAACTGGTTCAATGATTTCATCCCAGATTCGTACAGAGATCAGGCTGCCGATGAATTTCGTGATAACCTCAACGAACCTGTCAAATCCGTTTTCCAGCAGGATTACCCGGTACTCTCAGGTCAGGGAATAGATAAACCGGTTTCCTGGCATAATAGAATCATCACAGATGAAGATGGCATATTAATGTGTGTACTGGTTTCAGGTCATGTGAATGATGAATC